>DATGQJ010000491.1:0-7016 GCA_035304265.1 Oceanobacillus sp. | reverse complement strand
TCGATGCTAACACTGAACTCGGCTTCCTCGAAAACCCACGGTTTGATGGTTACGTAAATTGTACCCGCCTTCGCTTCATCTTCATCAGGGCTGTCGTCTCGCTGCATCACGTCGTAACGTGTACCATCGGGACCCCGGCTGACTTCGACGGCACGTCCATCTGGCGGAAGTTGGCGCTGGCACAAAATCAGGGACAGCGCATCACACCACTGCATGATGGCATAGGCGCTTTCCGCCTCAGCTTTGTTCACCTTCAATTCCTTGCGCCAACGCGCCTGATTCGCAAGCTGCTCGTCCAGAAATTCGGCGATTTCTGCACTCTCGTCCCGCAGCGGCTCATAGAGGAAACTGGTATGCATCGAGGTCAGCAGCGCAATCCACCGTCCCTGATACTGTGAATTGGTCGTCACCTCACGCGGCTGAATCAGATCAGGGGTTCCGCCAAGCTGAAAGTGTTTGGGCGCTCCCGCCGGAGTAAGCTGGTCTTCGTGTTCCCATTCACGCCCATAATCGTCGTGCTGGGTAATGGCGGCGAGCGTTTCAAACCAACGAGACGGACGTTCCTTCACCTGCCAGTGTGACGCGATTTGTCCTGCAAGCAGCGCATGAGCACGTTGATAGATAATCTCCCATCCGGTTTCGGTCTGGTTGACGATCATGATGCTCCTTACGTCTCTTGAAACAGATTCATCACGTAATCCATCGACAAGCCCTGCGATTCGAGATGGGTTCGCAGCTTGCGCCGCGCATCGTGGATCAGCTTGTACAGCGCATTACGATTGGTTCCCATTTGCTCGGCAACCACTTCCAACGGCACGCCGCGAATGGCAACCGCGACCAGCGCCCGTAACTGTCGTTCGGTCAGCGCCCCGTCCAGCGCCGCTTGAATTTTCGCCAGCACTTCGGCTTGCTCGGCGGCACGTTCAGGACCCGGCGGCTTATCGCTTGCAACCGGATTGGCGCTCAGGGGCAAAAGATCGCCGTCTGCTGTCAGGTCATCGAGGCTGAAGTCTTTATAGCGTGCCCGGCGCAAATCGCTAATGGCAACACGAACGGCGATTCGCGTTGCCCACGTCGTGAACATGCTGTCGCCGCGAAAACTGTCAAGGTTTTCCATGACGCGCAGCACCGCATCCTGCGCCAAATCTTGTGCCATCTGCGTCAGTTCATGGTGCGAAAGCTGGCTCAGGTCGCTGCGTTCGCGGCTCAGATAATAGAAGATGCCGCGTTGAAGCCGTTCCTTCAAATCCTGTATTGCCTGTGCTTGTATTTCACCGCCGCTGCGTAGGTCGGCAAGCCACTGTTCGTTATTGCGATCTGTCATCATAAATTTTGCGTGATGGATAAAGCGGAGATGATACCATGCAGGATGGCAAGGCGGAAAAAGTGGACTGATTGATGAGGGCTGCGAATAAATCTAATTCTAATGCAAAACATAGAGTGAATTGAATAGACTTGTCACTACCCATAAGGGTAGGTTGACGAAATTTTTGCGCGGCGTTATTGTTTAGACGGCTAATGAATATGCAAATTGAAGACTACATCGGCTACCTGTTGGTGCAAATCTGCAAGGCGCATCATGACCTTGCTGAGGTGGGATTGAGCGAGTTAGGTCTCCATACCGGACAGGAAATGCTGCTGCTGCAACTCTATGCAGAGGATGGGCTAACGCAATCGCAGCTTGCAGAGAGGGGGTGTGTCGAACCGCCGACCATCACCAAAAAGGTAGACCGCATGGAGAGCAGCGGCTTCGTCACCCGTCGTCCTGATCCCAACGATGCGCGTGTCTCTCGTGTGTATCTGACCGAGGACAGCAAGGCATTGGAGAAGTCCGTCGTCGGAGTATGGAGTCGGCTGGAAGAACGATTGCTCGAAGGTTTCACCGAGACCGAGCGTGTGCTGCTGCGCCGCTTGCTGATGCAAATGCTGGAAAATCTGAAGAGTGAGCAAAAGCCATAAACTGGCTTTTCATTTAACTCGATACTTAGCCGTCTAAGTAATTAGAGGAGGGTAAATCATGGACAAGCAAGGAAAAACCATCGTGGTGTTCGGCGCAACCGGACAGCAGGGCGGCGCAACCACACGGCACTTGCTGAAGAATGGCTGGCAGGTGCGGGCGGTCACGCGCGACCCAAACAAGCCCGCTGCACAGGCGCTGGTGGATTTGGGCGCAGAAGTCGTCACTGCCGACATGGAAGATCGCTCGTCGTTGGACAGTGTACTTCAGGGCGCTTATGGCGTCTTCAGCGTGCAGAACTTCTGGCTGCCCGAAGTCGGTTTCGACGGCGAAATTCGGCAGGGCAAAAACGTGGCGGACGCTGCCAAAGCCGCCAACGTACAGCACTTCGTCTATACGTCTGTCGGCGGCGCGGAACGCAACAGCGGCATTCCCCATTTCGAGAGCAAATGGCAAATCGAGCAGCATATCGGTCAACTTGGGCTGCCCACAACCATCTTCCGTCCGGTAGCGTTCATGGAGAACTTCGCCACCTACGGCGGACCGAGAAACGGCGTGTTATCGTCGGCGATGCATCCTGACGTGCCGCTGCAACTGATTGCCGCCGACGACATCGGCGCGTTTGTGGCGCTGGCGTTCGAGAATCCAGAGGAATACATCGGCAAGGCAATCGAACTTGCGGGCGATTCGCTGACCAATCCACAGATGGCAGAAGTGATGAGCCGCGTTTCCGGGGAAACCATCGTTTATCAGGAGATGCCGCTGGAACAGATGCGCCAGATGAACGAAGAATACGCAAAGATGATGGAATGGTTCAACCAGCACGGCTACCAAGCGGACATTCCGACGCTGCGTCGCATCTACCCACCATTGCGTACCTTCGAGTCATTCCTGCGGGAGCTTAACTGGACGCCTGCCCTTGTGCCACAGGGCGATTGGGGTTAATCAGGCGGCATGGGGACTCGTGTCCCCATGCCGTTATGCGCTGGCGAGAATCGCTCCGATCCATTCCATGTGATCGCGGTAATGATGATAGGTTTCATAGGGCAGCCACTTGAGCAGCGGATTTTGATCGGCGACATCGGATTGATAATGGCTGGAGGGGAGCATCAACTCGGCTTCGGTCATCGTATGGAGCTTCTCCACTACGCGGTCATGATTCTGGCGTAAAGTCTGCATCACCTCATCGAGCGGCATATCACGATAGCGCTGCTGGATCACGGCGTTGGTCGGGTCGTCGCCCTGTTCCCACGCATCCTCAGGAATATCCAATGCTTCACGCTTGGATTTTCTTTCCAGCAGCGCGAGCGCGGCTTCTTCCCAGATGGCAATATGGATCACGTGATCTTTCGCCGTCCATCCGGCGGCGTCGGTTGGGCGTGTAAGTTGATCTTCAGTGAGCGACGCAAGGTAGGTTTGCAGTTCGTTCCAGTGTGAATCCAGTTGACGCAAATATTCTTCACGGGACAGCAGGTCGTCGCTCATAATACCCTTCCTCAGCAAGCAAAACATTACCTTCACTTTAGCACAGATGTGCTACGAAATGCAACCAATTGGCAACACCGACTGGCGAACAAAAGTTCCACTTGCTATAATCGCGACATATTTATCCACACCATAAAGTATGCCCATGAAAACCCTTTCACAAGACGCCGTGCGCGGGCTGATGATCGCCGCGCAGGGACTTCACGACGACCCGAAACCACCTGCAACCAAAGACTCCGTCCGCGCCATCATTCGCCAGATGCACGTGCTGCAAATCGACACTATCCATGTGGTCGCCCGCAGTCCGTATCTGGTGTTGTGGAGCCGTCTCGGTGATTACGATCCGCGCTGGCTGGAAGACCTGCTGGAAGAAGGCGCGTTGTTTGAATACTGGTCACACGCCGCCTGTTTCCTGCCGATTGAAGATTATCCGCTGTATCGTCCCGGCATCTGGTTGGGGGGACGCGCCCGCCAATGGCTCGACGAAAATTCCGCCATTGCTGAAACCGTGCTGAATCACATTCGCGCCAACGGGGGCGCACGCTCCGCCGACTTTGAACGCACCGATGGTCAAAAAGGCGGTTGGTGGAACTGGAAGGAAGAGAAAATCGCGCTGGAATACCTCTTCTATGCGGGAGACTTGATGGTGCGTAAGCGCCACAATTTCCAGCGGATTTACGACCTGCGCGAACGGGTTTACCCTGACTACGACAAGCTGCCGGAGATGACTCTCGCCGAAGCGCACGACCAGTTTGTGCTGAACACCATTCAGGCGCTCGGCGTGACTAAACCCGAATGGATTGCCGATTATTTCCGGCTCAAAAAAGCCGACGCCAACGCCGCCCTCAAACGGCTGGAAAACCAGGATCGCGTGATGACCGTCGCCGTCGATGGCTGGAAAACCCCCGGCTATTTCCATCCTGACAACCGTGAACAGGTCGAAGCTGCTGCAAAGGGCGATATTCCGCGCTCGAAAACGACTTTTCTATCGCCGTTCGATCCGCTGGTGTGGGATCGGGTGCGGGCGCTCAACCTGTTCAACTTGGACTACAAGATCGAGGTGTATACACCTGCGCCCAAGCGCAAATACGGCTACTTTACCCTGCCCATTCTCTACAACAATGCGCTGATCGGACGCATCGACCCCAAAGCACACCGCAAAGAGGGGATTTTCGAGGTGAAGGCGCTGCATCTCGAACCCGGCGTGGTGGTGGATGATGCGCTGGTCGCTGAATTGAAAAGGACGCTGCAAGCCTGCGCCGCGTGGCACAAGACGCCGCAGGTGGTCGTGCGTCATGCCACCGAACCCGGACTCGCCGAACGCCTCTCGGATTGAGGGATTTGCAGCGTTACGCATGTCCGTCTTTCAGAAGCTCAAGCCCGATTCCGCCATCCCGCTGTACCAGCAGCTTTACGAGCATCTGCGGGTTGCCATCCTTGCGGGGCAGTTGAAGCACGGGACGAAACTCCCCTCGTCCCGTGCTCTGGCGGACGAGCTTGGCGTTTCGCGCAACACCATCCTCAGCGCCTACGACCAGCTTACCGCCGAAGGCTACCTGCAAAGCATCGAAGGCAAAGGCACGTTCGTCGCGCATTCGCTCCCTGAAACTGTGCTCACCGCTTCACCGCGCCGGACTGGAACACAAGCACGTCCTCGCACGCACCGCCTTTCCGAACGCGCTGAAGCCCTGCTCGCCACGCCCCCCATGCCCCATCCATCCAACGAGGCGCGGCGGGTTCGCGCCTTCCGTTCCGGTCTGCCCGCCTTAGACGCCTTCCCCTACGAACGCTGGGCAAAACTCGTCAGCCGCCACGCCCACCGGCTGCAACCCGACCATATGACCTATCAAGACCGCGCCGGGTATCGCCCCCTGCGCGAAGCCGTCGCCAATTACGTGAACGTCGCCCGACAAGTCCACTGCACCGCCGATCAAGTGGTGATTGTGTCAGGCTCACAGGGGGCGCTGCATCTGGCGGCGCGGGTGCTGCTCAATTCCGGCGATCTGGCATGGGTGGAAGACCCCGGCTATCTCGGCGCACGAACCGCGTTGGTTGCCGCTGGTGCGAGACTGATTCCGGTTCCGGTTGACGACGAGGGGTTGCAGGTCGATGAGGGTATCGCTCGTGCGCCCGATGCGCGGATTGCTTACGTCACCCCGTCACACCAATTCCCAATCGGCATGACCATGAGCCTCAAGCGGCGGCTGGCACTGCTCGAATGGGCGAAGCAAGCCGACGCCTACATTCTGGAAGACGACTATGACGGCGAATACCGCTTCGATGGACGCCCGCTCGCCTCGCTGCAAGGCTTGGACGACCACGACTCGGCGCTGTACATCGGGACGTTCAGCAAGGTGCTGTTCCCTGCGCTGCGGTTAGGGTACATCATTGTTCCTACCCCGCTGCTCGACGCTTTTCTGGCGATGCGCCATTCGATGGACGTGAACCTGCCCATCCTTGAGCAAGCGGCGCTGGCAGAGTTCATCAGCGAGGGGCATTTCACCCGTCACATCCGGCGAATGCGAATGCTCTACGCCGAGCGACGCGCCGCCCTGCTGCAAGCGATTCAAAATCTGCCATTGGAACTGTATGCCCCACCCACCGGAATGCACCTGATCGGCTGGCTGCCGGATGGCGTCGATGACCGGGCGGTTGCCCGGAAAGCCGCCGAGCACCAGATTCGGGTGATGCCGCTGTCGCTGTTTGCGATGGAACCATTGGCTCGCGGCGGCTTGATCATCGGTTATGCCGCCGTCAATCAGGAAGAGATTGCGGTGGGCGTGCAGCGGCTTGGCAAGGCGCTGGATGCCGTCTACAGAGCGTAGGGGCGCACCTGCGTGTGCGCCCATCAGCGTGCCACGCTTTCCGTTGCCACAGGTTATATCTTACGCAGTGGCTGCCACTTTTTGCGACTTGGGTTGGTAAACGCCGGGAACGTCGCGGAAGGTCACGCCGAAGCGATTCCAGGCGTTGATCAGGGCAATCGTCGCCGTCAAATCGACCAGTTCCTTATCGGTGAAATGCTGCCGGACTTCCTCGTAAACCTCATCCGGCACATGCGTTTCCGAGAGCAGGGTCACGGTTTCAGTCCACAGCAGCGCCGCCCGTTCTCGCTCCGTGTATAGCGGCGATTCGCGCCAGATCACCAGCGAATAGAGGCGTTCCTCGCTCTCGCCACCCGCGCGGGCATCCTTCCAGTGCATGTCCACGCAGTAGGCGCAGCCGTTGATCTGCGAGGCACGCAGCTTGACGATCTCGCGCAACGGTGCTTCGATGCTAGAATTTTGCACGTAGCGTTCCAACCCGTGCATTGCCTTCATGAATTCGGGCGCAATTGCCGCATAATCCAAACGCGCTTCCATGTAGCTTCTCCTTCATCATTCTGGATGTGCTCACTGTACAACATGGCGTGGTACTGCTAAAGCACCAGTTTTTGATGTGAGGATGGTACCAGTCCGGCACGATGAGGAAACGTAGAAAAAGCGTCGAGCAGGTTGAATGCAGAGTGTGGTATGAAGTTGGTAGTGTTTTTTTTGGGGGGAATAATGTTTGCGCGGGCGCTCTGCGAAGTTTT
>DATGQJ010000490.1:0-4593 GCA_035304265.1 Oceanobacillus sp. | reverse complement strand
AATTATGGACGCCTGCCCATCATCGTTTGGAACGACTGGCGTTGTCTGTCGAGTTCGCGCGTTTCAACCTCGACTTGCTGCATTCGCCCGATTTCATCCCGCCCCTGCGCGGCGCACGCCGCCACGTGATCACGGTTCACGACCTCACGTTTCTGCACTACCCGCAGTACCTTACCGCCGATAGTCGCCGCTACTACAACGACCAGATCACCGTCGCCGTTCGCCATGCCGATCATATCCTTACGATTAGCGAATCGAGCAAGCGTGATATGGTAGAGATGCTTGCAGTTCCAGCCGAAAAAATCACCGTACACCTGCCCGGCGTAGTTGAGAGTTTCAAGCCTCTACCACTGGAAACGCTGGCAGAAGCACGGCAACGTCTGGATTTGCCCGATGCGTACATTTTGTTCTTGGGCACGTTCGAGCCGCGTAAGAATATCGTCGGCTTACTTGAAGCATATCAGGCGCTTTTACAAACGCTTCCTGACGCGCCGCCCTTGGTACTGGCGGGCACGCGCGGCTGGCTCTTTGACGAAACTATGCAGCAGGTCGAACGCATGAATCTCGGCAACCGCATCTTGTGGCGGGAAAACGTGCCGCAGGATGTTTTGCCCGCGCTGTATAATATGGCGCGAGTGCTGGTCGTCCCATCGTTTTATGAAGGCTTCGGATTGACAGCATTGGAAGCGATGGCATGTGGTACTGTGCCCATTGTCAGCAATCGCTCGTCACTGCCGGAAGTCGTGGGGGACGTAGGATTGCAAATCGATCCCGACGACACGACCACGCTGACTGATGCGCTCCGCCATGCACTGACCGACTCGGCATGGTTGGAAGCCCAATGCGAGTTGTGCCTGCAACGCGCAAAAACGTTCACATGGGAAAACACAGCGCGTATCGCGCTTTCCGTTTATGAGGCATTGATCTAAATGCGAATTCTGCTCCTGACATCTTCTCTCCCCTATCCCGCACATGGGGGTGGTGCGCTCCGCACGCTGGGGATCATTCGTGGTCTCTACGAAGCAGGGCATGACATTACATTGGTGGGCTTCCACGACGAAGGCGTATCTGTCGCTTCGACCCCACTCGCTGAATACTGCACGCGCATCGAAACCGTAACGCCGCAGCAGCGCCCGATGTCGGATCGGCTACGGGCGTTGTTGCTATCGTCACAGCCCGATATTGCCGGAAGGCTGGAAAGCGCAGCGCTGAGGGCGAAACTCTCAGAGGTACTGCACAGCGCGGCTTTCGACATCGTGCAGTTTCAAGGGCTGGAAATGGCGATTTACCTGCCCTTTGTCCGGCAGTTGCAGCCCGCCGCAAAATTGATTTACGACGCCTTCAACGCCGAGTACGTGCTGCAACGCCGTATCGCGGAAGTCGAGCAAGGGAATCTCCGCCGCCTGCCCGCGATGCTCTATTCTAGAATTCAGGCACAGCGCATCGAGCACTTTGAGCGCGAGATTTGCCAACAGGCAGACGCCGTGATCGCGGTTTCGCAGGAAGATGTCGAGGCATTACGCCCCTTTCGCTCGGATGGAAAAATCCACCTGCTCCCCAACGGCATTTTCGTGGACGATTACGTCAAGCCGCGAGAGACGCTTGATCTCGGAAAAAATGTCCTGATCTTCACGGGCAAAATGGATTATCGCCCCAATGTCGATGCGGCATTGTGGTTCGCCAGTTCCATCCTTCCCTTGATTCAAAGCCGCATCCCGGAGACTAAGCTGTACATCGTCGGTCAGCAACCGCATCATGCGCTGCACGCGCTGGGCGACAACATCGAAGTCACAGGCTGGGTGGCAGAGGTACAGCCGTTTTTATACGCCGCCGACCTTTACGTCGCGCCGCTGCGCATGGGTGCGGGAACACGCCTGAAAATCTTGGAAGCGATGGCGGCAGGTCGCGCCGTCGTCGGGACACCTGTCGCTGCTTCCGGTCTTGTACCCGAAGCGCATCAAGCGATGGTACTCACAAGCAACGAAAAGGATTTTGCCGACGCAGTAATCCGCCTGCTGAAGTCACCCGAAGAACGCGCCGCGTTGGGCGCAGAAGCGCAGCAGGTGGTGCGCCGCCATTACGATTGGTCGGCGTTGATCCCGTGCCTGCTCCAAATCCATCAGGATGTGGTCGGTGGATAGACAGGCGCTTGTCCTTCGCAATCAGGCAATGGCGAAGGCATATCACCATCTGCCGGTCAAACACCGGATTCGACGTGCATTACTCCACGCATTGGGTACAGTGCCTATCCCAAATGCAAAGTCTCCAACCGTCGAACGTATCCTGCTCATCCGTCCCGATCATCTGGGCGACGTGCTGCTGACCACCCCCGCTATTCAAATGCTGCGGGCAGCTTACCCCAAGGCAGAAATTCACGCGCTGGTAGGTCCATGGTCAGCAAGCATACTCGCAAATTATGCTGAAATCGACGTGGTGCTGACGCTGCCTTTCCCCGGTTTCAGTCGTGGCTCCAAAATCGGGCTACGTGCGCCCTACGCGCTTGCCCTGCGTTCCGCCCGCCAACTGCGCAAAATTGGCTATACCAGCGCGGTCATTCTGCGTCCCGACCATTGGTGGGGCGCGATGCTGGCGAAATGGGCTGGCATCCCCCGCCGAGTCGGTTACGATCTCCCAGATGTCGCCCCTTTCCTGACCGACGCAATTCCACACACACATCAACACGCCGTATTGCAGAACGCACGATTGATCGAAACCCTCACCAAAACGCCGTCAAGCAACTCGCTCTCGCTGCGTTTCCCGGTGGATTCGCTGGATAAAGTGTGGGTGGATGCTTATCTGCAAGAGTGGGACATTACGCCGGAGAAGCCAATCATCGCTATCCATCCGGGTTCCGGCACGTGGGTAAAACAGTGGAGCGAAGCAAACTGGGCGTTCGTCGCTGACACGCTCGCCGATCAACTGGACGCTTCCGTCGTGTTCACAGGCAGCGACCACGAAATGCCGCTGGTGCGTCGCATTCTCAGCGCCATGCAGCACCCCGCCTGCGTGATGGTAGGCGAAGCCATCGGTTCGCTGGCAGCATTGTATGAACGGGCGAAGATAGTGTTAGGTCCCGATAGCGGTCCATTGCATCTCGCCGTCGCGGTGGGAACGCCGACAGTTACATTGTTCGGACCTGCCGATCCGGTGGAGTTTGGGTCATGGGGATCGCCGGAAAAGCATCGCATGGTGTGGTCGTCGATTGGCTGTCGTCCCTGTCGTGTGCTGGACTGGAACGGCGACGCCCCTGAAAATCACCCCTGTGTGCGCGAAATCACCCCTGCCGTCGTCCTTGAAGCCGCCCGCAAAGCGATCTTCCAACCGTAAAACATCCTTAATCTGGTATCACCACGCCGTCCAGATTGTCTTCCGGGTCTGGATACGCCAAGTCCATCGTCTCCATTGTCTCTACGATGGCTCTTGTCACCACGAGGTCGCGATACCATTTCTTGTTTGCCGGAACGATGTGCCATGGCGCGTACTCCGTGTTGCAGTAGGTGAGCGCATCCTCGTATGCCCGCATGTAGTCATCCCATTTTTCACGCACCGGAAGGTCGCCTAGTGAAAACTTCCAGTGTTTTTCGGGGTTATCCAGCCGTTCCTGAAAACGCTTTTTCTGCTCGTCCTTGCTGATGTGCAGATAAAATTTCAGGATGCGCGTCCCATTTTCACGAAGCATTCGCTCAAACTGATTGATCTGGTCATAGCGTTTTTCCCACACCTTGCGCGGCACGAGCTGGTTCACACGCGCGATCAGCACGTCTTCGTAATGGCTGCGATTGAAGATGCCAATGTACCCCTTGCCCGGTACGTGACGGTGGACACGCCATAAGAAGTCATGCGCCAGTTCTTCAGGAGTCGGCGCTTTGAAGCTCGTCGCCTGTACCCCCATCGGATTGATGGGTTCAAACACCTTCTTGATCGTGCCGTCTTTCCCACCCGCGTCCATCGCCTGTAACACGATCAGCAGCGCGTGTTTGCCCTGCGCGTAGAGCATTTCCTGCAAGATTGCCATCCGCGCTTGCAGTGCCTCGATTTCTTCCCGTGCGGTTTTCTTGTTGTATTTGGCGGTGTACTCAGGGTCGTAATCGGCGAGGCTGACCTTGCTCAACGGTTCAGGGACGAGGCGCTGCTTGCTCATGACGATCCTTTCGTATCAAGTTCTTTTTCACCGCGAGGGGCAACCGTGCGAGTTTCTTCATTACGATACGTGACCATGCCGGGTCCCGCGCCTTTGATTTTCTTCACGTAGCGTCGTTCGGTCACATCCACGATGACCTTGCCTTCGTTCTGATTGGCGCTGTAATACGCCGCCAGTTCAGCCGCCCGTTCAATCACGCTTTCCGGCACAGAGCGCCCATCCATCTTGATGATCACGTGTGCGCCGGGAACGTCACGGGCGTGCAGCCACAAATCATTCGGACTTCCCTTCTCGAAGGTCACGATCTCGTTCTGGCGACTGTTGCGCCCCACCCAGATAGTACAGCCTTCCGGCGTGACAATCCGCAGCGGCACACTCTTGCCCCCGCCTGCAATTTGCTTGGCTGGCTTGCCGCGCCAGTAACCCTTCGCCTGTAACGTTTGCTGCACCTC
>DATGQJ010000489.1:0-5368 GCA_035304265.1 Oceanobacillus sp. | reverse complement strand
ACACAGGCACGGTCATCCATCGCCTTGCCCACCACTTTTGATCCCTGCATTTCCAGCATGGGCACATCCAGTGTGATCAAATCGCCCACGCGCACCAGCCTCGCAACCTCGTCGGCGGGCAGCCCTACGTCGATGATCAATTCGGTAAACGGGGGATATTTCTGGCGGGCGTTGGGGGCAAGCAAATGCGGGGGTTTTGCGGCGACGATCCCCGGCAGCATCTCGCGCCCATGCACCATAACCGGCTGCGCCAGCATAACGCGGTTGTCTACGCCGCTGATGCGATGAACGAAGATGAATCCATCCACCACATCCCCAACCATCATGCCGATTTCGTCCATGTGCGCAGCCAGCATGATCCGTCGAGGTGGGTCAACAGGTCGCGTTGCCCGCTTGATTCCGATGAGGCTGCCTAATTTGTCCTGTTCCAACTCGTCGGTAAGGTCGCGCCATGCATCCACGATGATTTCTCGAATCGGGGCTTCGTGACCGGAAGGCGCATGTGCTTCCACCAATGCTTTCAGATGTGCTTTGACATCAAACAATGTCGTTCTCCGTCGCTGATTATGGGTCCAGTGGAATAACGGTTTCAGTAGGCGTGTCCGTCGGCGGGCAACCGCTTGGCGGCGGCGCAGGCGTAAGCGGACAGGCGTCAAGGTTATCCGGCACGGTATCGCCATCGCTGTCCGGGATCGGCGTATCGGTTTCAATGGGAATGGCGGTATCCGTCGGAATCGGGATCGGCGTATCCGTTGGCTCAGGAGTCAACGTTGGTGGTGGAGTCAGAGTCGGCGCAGTGGTGGAAGTCGGGAAAATGAAATCCGTCGCAGTCGCTGGCACGGGTGTCGGCGAGAGAATACGAGTCGGCGGAACGAAAGTGAAAAACTGCCCCGGCGTGTTCGCCAGCGTCGCGGTAATCCCAATCGGAGTAATACTGGGGAACAGCACGGGCGTTGTGGTTGGCACCGTCCGCGTTATGGATAGGTCAGTCGTCACAGTGGGTGTCGGGCGGTTGCGCGGTGGCGCAGACCCCCAGAGCAATATCCCGGCGCAGTAAAAGGGCAACGTAGCAAGAATGATGACAAACAGCACAATGCGTAGATTGCGCCGCCGCCGTTCAATTGCTTCTAATTGATCCATAGATGCGATACTCCCAACGCCGCAACACTGGGAATAATACCACAGGGATGAGAACGGAGTGAAAAGTTGAATCTAATCTTTTTTGCGCCCCAATGCTAGCGCTCTTGTCTGATATAAATGCCCGTCCTCGAAACCTCGCTTGCGGTAATATCCCCGTGTCCCCACAGCACTGATCACTGCCAAGTGTTGGTAGCCTCTTTCAGTTGCAAGCGCTACCGCCCTTTCAATCAATTGCGTGCCCAATCCGGCATGTTGCGCTTTCCCCGGTGCGCTCTCACCGATCTCTACCGACTGCCCATAAACATGCACTTCGCGGATCACCGCAGCATTTGCCAGTTCGTCTGTCAGCGGCGGTACATCGCGGTTGGGTAGTGAAAGCCGTAAGAATCCGGCAATGCTGCGATCTTCGGTGATGAACTGTAAGAACACTTCCTCGCCGATGTTGCTTTCATACCACACTTCGTCAAGCTGAAGTTGATCGGGCGCAACCGGACGGAAACGCACCTCGCGGGCGCGGATGTCGCGGCTCTGTTCGCCACGTCGCTTGAGTTCCGCCTCGACAAGCTGGCGGAAATTGGTGGTCTTGTTTCCGTCTACAATATCTGTGCCGGGAATATCACGGATCACGCGCGTCAGGCGGCAGTATTCCGGCGTCAAGCGGAAGCATTCGACCAGCACATGCAGAAGTTCCTCGTGAGTATACGGACGCCACGAACCGTCGAGATAACGCCGCATGAGCGCCGCGCTTTCGATCAACGAGCAGGGATAGACCTTCAGCTCATCGGGGCGAAAATCGGGATCGGCAAACATTTTCGCGTAATCTTGGATGTCCATCTCTGGCGACGAGCCGTAAAGATTGGGCATCCAGTGGGCGTGTATTTTGAATCCTGCCTGACGCAGCAATTTCACCGCCCGCCGTGTTGCCGCAACGGTGTGCCCTCGCCGATTCAGCCGCAGTACATCGTCGTTCAAGCTCTGGAAGCCGATTTGCACTTTGGTGCAGCCTAACCGCCGAATACGCAGCACTTCTTCTTCGCTGATGTGGTCGGGGCGGGTTTCGATCACCAATCCCACACAGCGGCAGGGCGCGGTTTCGTTCTGGCGGTGTGCGGCTTCCAGTTCTTCCCACGTCGCGTATTCATCGACAGGGCTGCGTTCGCGTTCACCCCGTCCGATGGCAGCCGCCATTTCACGCGAACGGGTCATCTCGTCATGATAGACCGCCTGAACGACTTGATTGTAAGTCTTCTGCAAATCTGCGCCGTAAACCTTCACGTTGACGGTATTGCGCTCAGGGGTTAGCTGTGAGGCTTCACGCAGCGCTGCCCATACGTCTTCGGTGTGGTCGATCCCTGCGCCAAAATCATGCAGCGCGTCGAAAATCCGCTTAACGAACCAGATTTGGTAGGTCTCCGGGTAAAACGACCACGTGCCGCCGAGGATGATGATTTCTAGCTTATCGGTGGGATGTCCGGTGTTGTAATAGGCACGCAGCCTCGCGTAAGTTTGCAGATATGGATCGAAGCTGTTTTGCTCTGCCCGCTGTGCTCCCGGCTCGTCCGAAAGATAGCTTTTCGGCATTCGCACGTCGTTCGGACAGAAGATGCATTCGCCGGGGCAGGGAAAGGGCTTGGTCAGCACCGTCACCGGAGTAACGCCGGAACTGGTGCGAACGGGCTTCAGGCGCAGTCGTTCCACCACCGCCGGATCGAAAGGCGGCAAATCGGTTCCCGCGAAAGTCCGATAAGCGCGAATCAACTCATCACGGCTGTAGACTCTGCCGCCCGTTTTGCGGGCGTGGGTTTTCACCAGTCTATCGAGGGTTTTCTGGTTAACGTGTTCATCGCGCACTACATCATTCAGGATGTCGAGTAGCGGAACACGGTGTTGTTCAAGATCGAGCGAAGATTTGTGAGACATGTTCTGATAAATGTTTTGTAGTCACATCAGATTCTACCTGAAGAAACTGCTCAGACCATCCTCAAAAGTTTTCTCCGCGCTTCCGCTTCTCGTACATCTCTACCTCGATTTCATCTAGCAGCCCGGAACCTGCATGAAAAGTCTCGAACTCTAACCCGCCAACCCATCGTGCGGTTAAGTTGTAAAACAACGCAACCAGCGCAAAACCAATGCCGCTGAAAATCGAACTGAAAATCACGCCCATCGCATAGAGGAAACACAGTGTCCCCGTCGTAATCGCCGAAAGCACCTGCGAAACTTCACCTGCTGAAACGTTCGGTGAGTACACTTCAAAGGTCGCAACATTCATGATGGCATTGACGACGGTAAGCTGAAACAGAAACGCGATCAGCCCCAAAACCGCCGACATCATACCACCCAACACCAACCCAACCTTGAACGCCGCACCGACGCCAATTCGTTTGAGTACCAGCATCATGAACCTCTGGAATTGAGAACTTCCTTACCTCTCCACTATACTCCTGCACACGAGGTATGTGGATATGGATGAGCAGACTATCCAACGACTGAATGAGATCAATCGAAAATTCTACGAAACGGTCTCTGAGGATTTCGATGCAACCCGAAGCCAGCATTGGCTTGGCTGGAAACGTCTGCTGCCCCTTTTGCACCCGCCGCTTTCCGTGCTTGACGTAGGATGCGGCAATGGACGCTTCGGCGTGTTTCTTTCGCAGCATCTGGGCAAAGTATTGCGTTATCACGGTGTAGACAACAACCCCGCCCTGCTGGAACGCGCCCGCCAATCCCTGCAAGACCTAGACACTCTACTGGAACAACGCGATATTGTCGAGCATCCCCCAGAAACAGGCACTTACGATCTGGTCGTGTTATTCGGTGTCCTGCATCATATCCCCGGCGCTGAAAGGCGGTTGGCATTGATGAAGACCCTCGCGGAACGTCTCACACCTGACGGATTGCTGGTCTTCACCTGCTGGCGCTTTTACGAGTATCCGCGCTTCCGTGAACGTATCGTCCTTATGCCCGACGACTTGAAGGTTGAATCCGGCGACTATCTACTCGACTGGCGACGTGGTTCAACCGCGCTGCGCTACTGTCATTACGTAGACGACGATGAGCTTCAACAACTCATCGATGCATCAGATCTGCGCCCAATCCTCCAATATCGCGCCGACGGACACGGCGACGATATGAACCTGTACGTGGTTCTGAAAGCTGAATGACATTTTAAACCCGCCGTAAGGTTCGCCTCATCTACGGGTTCTATAGTTCAAGCAACTGAACTTACATAGAGGAATTCCTATGCATTATCAGGTGAAAGAACGGATTTCAGGCGAAGTCATCGCCGCTGGCACTCAAGACCAGCAGGTACAGGTATTTGAGGGAAACTTATATTTCGCGCCGGAAGCAGTCAACATGGAACGGCTGCGGGTCACCGACCGCATTTATACGTGTCCCTACAAAGGCGAATGCTTCTGGATCGATCTGGAAACCGAAAATGGCTACTTCCAGAATGTCGCGTGGGTTTATCGTAATCCCAAGCCCAAGTACGAATTCATCAAAGATCAAATCGGTTTCTATGCTTACGAAACTTCAGGAACGATTGTCGATAAAACAGCCGTCGCACAGTCAGCGTAAGAAAGCGGCAGGGAAACCTGCCGTTTTATTTTGCCCCTTCTCTGCATACAATTCTCCGCATGAGCCACATGCAAACCCACAAACTCGACAGCCTGACGATGGCATGGCCCACCGATTGGACGGTGCTGTTCGGCACGTCACGCCCGCTTATTCTCGAAATCGGGTTCGGGCAGGGTACATTTCTCTTTCATCTGGCACGGAAGTATCCAGAAGCCAATATCATCGGTCTGGAAATCTCGAACCAGTGTCTTGTGAAAGCGGAAAATACGTTGCAGCGTGAACAAGTCGCCAACGTTCGTGTCATCCATTCCCGCGCAGAAACGGCGCTGAATCACTTATTCGAGCCGTCCTCATTGTGGCAGGTACACATCAATTTCCCCGATCCGTGGTTCAAGCGCAATCACGCCCGTCGTCGCCTAATGCAGCGTGATACCCTCGATGCGCTGGTCAGCCGCTTGCAACCGGGTGGTGAACTGTATCTCGCAACCGACATCCTCGCCTATGCGGAAATGAGCGCCGAGTTACTTCAGGACACGCCCGGTTTGGACAACCTCTTCGATACGCCGTGGGTCGATGCCATACCGGGACGAGTGACGACCAAGTACGAAGCCAGAGCTAGAGCCGAAGGCCGCGATTGTCATTATTTCGCCTA
>DATGQJ010000488.1:0-3769 GCA_035304265.1 Oceanobacillus sp. | reverse complement strand
ATTTTTGCCAAGTACACGATATTCCATAAATTTCTCTCCTTTTACCTCACCCCCCGTCGAGTAAAGTGAGACGCTCTAGAGCCTATCTGAAAATTCGGATTTTCTTCCATAGAGTTCCCGTCGGGCGCACACGTAGGGGCGCAGACCCGTTTGTCGGTAGGGGCAGACCTGCGTGTCTGCCCTGCGCGTATCTGAAAATTCAGGTTTGCTTTCGTGTGAATTTTCATACACGCTCTAGCCCATTAATAACCCGCCGTTCACGTGCAGCGTTGCGCCTGTGATGTAAGCGGCGGCGTCTGAGGCGAGAAAGGCGACGGCAGCGGCGACCTCTTCCGGTTGTCCGAAGCGGCGTAGCGGCGTTTGTCGCAGCCATTCTTCTTCGCGCCCTGCCATCCGTACTTCCAGCATGTTGGTGATGATGCGCCCCGGCGCGACCAGATTGACCGTGATTCCAGACGTACCCACTTCTTTTGCCAGCGAATAAGTGAAGCCCGCAAGTCCGGCTTTGGCGGCGGCGTAATGCGCGTGATTCGCCGAGCCGGTATATGCCGCCTGTGAGGTGAGGTTGATGATGCGCCCCCAGTTGCGTTCGCGCATGTGCGGAATACAGGCTCTTGAACAGCGAAAGACCGCGCTCAGGTTCACGTTCAAAGTCTCGTCCCACAGGGCATCGTTCATCTCGGCAACCGATGAATCGGTCATCACGGCGGCGTTGTTGACCAGAATGTCGAGACGACCAAGCTGTTTGACGACTTCATGCACCAGATGAGCAGGCACGGCGGGATCGGTGAGGTCGCCTGCAATCGGGAACGCGACGCCGCCGTGTTCCAGAATGGAATCTACGACTTCGAGCGCTTGGTCGGAATGCGAGCGATAATGCACCGCCACCGACGCGCCTTTTGCCGCCAGCGCGAAACAGGTTGCCCGCCCGATCCCACGCGAGCCGCCCGTCACCAACGCCACCCGCCCGTCGAGGCGGTCACTCAAAACCGAGTCCATTAGCCTCCGTGTGATGATGCAAATATCGCCGCTGCATGGTCAAAATCGCCGCGCAGGTGGTCATAGAGGTTGCGGTACACCAGGTAGATCTCAGAGTAGAGCGCGTGGTTATCCGGGTTGGGTTCGTAGACCGTTCTGATCTGGACGATCTGGCGCAGGGTGTCGTGGATGTTCGGATACAAGCCAAGCCCCATGCCGACCAACATAGCGTCACCAAACGGAGCGCCGATGGATGCACGCGGCAGCAGTACAGGCAGCCCCAACACATCGGCTTTGATCTGATTCCAGAGGACGCTGCGCGTCCCGCCGCCTACCGAGCGGATTTCGCGGGCATGAACGCCTGCCTGCCGCGCGACGTGGAGATTGTGGCGCAGGGCAAAAGCCGCCCCTTCCATGATCGCACGGATCACCGCGCCGCGCGGTGTCGAGAGCGACAGCCCGAACAACACACCGCGTGCGTTGGTGTGCCACATGGGAGATCGTTCGCCCATCATGTAGGGGAGAAAGATCACGCCGTTGCTGCCGGGTGAAATGGCTGCTGCCTGCTGCGTCAGCAAATCGAAGGGATCGACGTTGAGCAGGGCGCTGGCGCTTTGCTCGACCATCCCAAACTGATCTCGATACCAGTTCAGGCTCGCGCCCGTCGCCACCATTGCGCCTAACAGCAGGTGCATGGAAGGCAGCGCGTGGGGCATGGCGATCAGCGAAGGCTCGGTAATGCCCTGCGTATTGGGCAAAAGCACGACGGTGGATGTGCCGGTCATTTCGGCGGCGACGCCTGCTTCGGTAACGCCCGCCTCTAATGCGGCTGCCGCGCCGTCTACCGTGCCGACCATCACCGGCGTTCCCGGCTTCAATCCGGTGAGTTCGGCGGCTTTGCGCGTGACCTCGCCCATTGTGGCGTGACTGTGCGAGATCGGCGGGAACTGTTCGGGTGTGACGCCGCACATCTCACACAATTCTGCCGACCATTCGCCCGTCGCGTAATCGCGCAGCCCTAACAGCGCCGCGTGGACATGATCCAGCGAGAGCGTCCCGGTGAGACAGTAGTTGATGTAGCCGTTGATCTGCACGAACCAGCGGGTTTGTTTGAGTAGATGCGGCTCGTGGTTCTTGTACCAGAGGATTTTCGGAGCGACATAAAAGGCATCGGCGCGGTTTCCGGTGACGCGGAAAATCGCTTCTTCGCCGAATTGTTCAAGCAACTGCTCGACTTCGGCTTCCGCCCGCCGATCCATCCAGATTAGCGCCGGACGCAGCGGCATTCCGTCTTCATCTAGTGGAATCAGCGTGGGGGCTTGCGCACTCACCGCCACGCCAACCACACGCTCTCGCGCATTGTGGACGCTGCCCATTACCTGACGCACCGCCGCGCAGACCGCGACCCACCAGTCTTCCGGCTGCTGTTCCACCCATCCCGGACGCAGATAATGTGTGGGATAGTCGGCGCTGGCGATCCCTTCCAGCTTGCCTTTCAGGTCGAACAGCGCCGCTTTCACCGATGTCGTGCCAACGTCAATGCCAAGCAGGAGTGATTCCATTGTGCGTCCTGAGTGATCAGCCTAATGCGGATTTATATGGAGCAAGCTCAAATAATGCTTTCTTGCGGCGTCCCGCGTCGCGTCAAAAATGCTCGATCTGATGGACGGGATGGTATCCCAGAAAAAGAATGTACTAAATCTTTGATGGTTGCAACATAAGACTCCATACTCACATACGGCTTGAAGCCTACAAGTACCTGACCGTAGTTGTATTCGTAAAACGATTTCTCAATATCGCCGCGTTGATATAAAACCAATGCTCGGCACTGGTATACAACAAAGGCAAGGGTTCGCTCTGTCTCCAACTCACGGAGCGCAAACTTCAAAGCCTGATCCAAATCTTCAAGGGCTTCATCATAGCGGTGTGATTTGTAATAAAGCATCACGCGGTTGAGTCGGTTGCCATATGGATCGAGGGTTAATTCCAGAACCCGCGAGTAATCTTCAATCGCGCCCTCCAGATTGCCCATGATATATTTCGACCATCCACGCCATTGATAAATGTTCGGCTCGATAAACCCATGCTCAATCAACCATGTGGCGTCCTTAACGACACGTTCATAGTCTTCAAGCCGCCCGTAGCAGAACATGCGCTGTTGGTAGATTTTTGCTGCTTGCTCTACATCTGAACAGAGATCAATTGCTTGAGTCAGGTCGGAGAGGGCGGCGGGGTAGGCGCGGCGACGATAATTGAATGCGCCGCGTGTCCAGAAGAATTCCCACCGAGCGGGGTCAAGTTGGATGGCTTGCTCAAGATCAACAAGCCCGTCCTTGACCTCGCCTCGATGGAACTTATCGAGCGCCCGTTTGAAATGGGCGAGTGCGCGGTGTTCCATGTCCTCTCCTTCGAGATGAACTTTCACCGCCACAATGATATAACGTCAAAGGGTTTAGGGCGATTCGAGGATCGCCCTCCACGCCTTTTTTCCACTTGAAGCTAGAATAGCACTCCGAAGATGATATACGCGACCACCAGCGCCAGCACCGTATTGAAAACCGTCGCCGTCAGATACACGATGATCGGCTTGATGCCCGCTGTGCGAATCTCGGCAACTGAGAAGTCCAACCCGATGCACACGAACGCGATTGCAAACGCCCACTGAGTCGCGGTATTCATCTCGCGCACCAGTTCCGGCGAGAACACTTTGAGCGACGCCAGTATCGACACCAGCACGAAGCCGATCACGAATTTGGGGAATCGCTGCCAGATGACCTTCGGGCTTGGACGC
>DATGQJ010000487.1:0-3062 GCA_035304265.1 Oceanobacillus sp. | reverse complement strand
TCGTCGAAGGGTTACATTTCGCACGAGTTGCAGCGATGTATGGAAGCGCCGGGGCGTTACGTGCTGCTGGTGCGCTGGGAAACACTGGAAGATCACACCGTTGGATTTCGCGGCTCGGAACTGTACCAACAGTGGCGGGCGGCGCTGCACCATTTCTATGATTCCGCGCTGGTGGAGCATTATACGCTGGTGTAGAGCGTATCTGAAAATTTCTACGGAAGAAAAATCTCAAATACGCGCCGGGCAGACACGCAGGTCTGCCCCTACCCACAAACGAATTCCGTAGGGGCGCACCTGCGTGTGCGCCCAGCTAAACGGCGCAACATCCAATTTCCAGATACGCTCTAGGGAATCGTAAGGGCGAACTGTGTGTTCGCCCCTACGAGAAAATTTGCTTCTGTGTCCAGCGTTAGTTACTCGGCTGATCCTGCGTGTGCAGGTAGGCGATCAGGTCGGCAAGCTGCTGCGGCGTGAGGCGCGTACCGAAGTTCTGCGGCATCACACCCGGCGCGTAGTTCGGGACTACGTAGTGGTTGGGATTGATGATGCTCTCCGCCAGATACATCTCGCCTGTGTAGTCGGCAAAATTCGGCAGTGTGAGACGATCTTCCTCAACCCGTGTCCACGTGCCCGCAAGCGGCGGCGCGACGGATTCATTGATGTGACAGCCGATGCAGCCCAGCGACGTGTTGTACATCGACTCGCCTGACTGCGGATCGCCTGTCAAACCTTCAAGGCTTGGCGCAATGTCGGGACCGGTCAGTTGAGTGCAGTCTTCGATTGTCTCACAGACTGCGCCTTCGATGGCATCTGAGTCTGCACCGGGGACAATTGGGAACTGGTTGACAGCAAGCAGGTCTTCCAACGTCCAATTCGAACCTTTATCCCAGTTCAAAATGAAGTTGGTCAGGTCTTGCAACTGGTCATTACGCAGTGGACCACCCGCAAGCTGCGACCATGCAGGCATTGGCTCGGGCCAGTACGCGCCGCTGGTCGGGCGACCATGTATGAGTGTGGTGTAGACGAAGCGTTCCAACCCACCCGTCCAACCGAGATCTTCCAGACGGCTCGGCGAGTTCGGGTTGTAGCCCCTGTCGATAGCAGCCTGCATTTGCTGATTGAAAGGCTGCTGCTCAACATCGAGTTCGGCGAGGCGAGTGTTGATTTCCTCGGTCTCGGCGGCGATTTCGCTCATCCGAGTATCAATCTCGGTGCGTCGAGCGTCGGTGACTTCCCCACGTAGTTCGTCGTTCATCCGATTGGTTTCCGCTTCTAGCGCCGCGATACGCTGCGCCAGCGAACGACGTTCGGCGTTGATTTCAGGAATGAAATCATGACCGAAGAGATACGGGCTGTTGAGCGCCGGGGCACGGGCAGTACCACGCCCGTCCTGCCCATGACACTCAGAACAGTTGGTGCTAAACAGCGCCGCGCCACGCTCAATCGAGCGGGCAGCATACTGGCGATCAAACGCCTGCATTCGCCCGCCTTCGTTGATAGCGATCCAGCCCACCAGCACGATGACTCCCAGAAAGGACAGGGTGCCGATGAGAATGCGCTGATCTATCCGCTCAAAGAGCAGTCGTTGTAAGTTCACGGACTATACTCCCGGTGCTTCAAAGTATTGCGAGTTGCGATGGATAAAGATGTGCTGGCTGTTCCAGCGCGGCAGCGGCACACCATCCTCATCGACCAGCAGCACCGGATTGCCGTCTGCGTCCAGAACCGGACGCCCATTATCCATCTGCACGTCATCCCAGAAGATCAGCACGTCGATGCGGCGCAGGTTATTCTGAGCGTCGGTGATGATGACCGCGCCCCATGCGTCATGCAGTTCGTTTTTGTCTTCTTCCAGCATTTCGGCGAATTCATGCATGACTTCGCGCAGTTGGGTTGCATCCGCCGGAACAGGGGTAAAGTTCAAATCTGACAGCGTGATGTGCTGCTGCGTACTCATATACTCCAGAAGTTCTTCGTAGTGTGGATGGTTCTGGACTTCCTCGTTGAAGGCAGCAAGCACGTCCGCCTCTTCGCCGGGTAACGCCTCCATCTCGCGGGTGGTGTACATTCCCGGTACAAGCTGTTCAAAAGGCACAGGCAGCAACACGCCCATATGGTTGTGTGCCGGTTCCTTCACCAGTTCGTGAATGATCTCCGCATCAGCAGAGGTGCGCACGCCGAATTCCGCCAATCCCATGTAGCTGAGAATGACCAGCGCCGCCAGTAGGACGAACGAAACCGTGAAAGCGAAGCGGCGGTGCGCCCAACGACGGCTCGGCGTGGTATCCAGATACGGAATGACACACAGGAAGATGATGATGATGGTCGGGAGAATGACGCCCATCAGGGTTTTATCGCCCAGTTTGAGCATTCCCTGAAGCCAGAGGAAGTACCACGGCGCAGTCGTGCCGAGCGGCGTCACCTGCGGGTCAGCGTGATTTTCCAGCGGCGCGTGGTAGAACCACGTCACCAGTACCACCATGATGAGCGTAGTGACGCCAAACCACATGAGTTCGCTGGTCAATACGTCAGGGATGAAGTAGACGCGCTTATCCAGCGGCACGCGCTTGGCGGTGTCCTCACCGATATTTTCTTCACGCGGGGGAAGGCTGTGCGCATGGACGATCACCTTATAGTAGTGAACGCCGAGGAACACGAACAACAGCGCAGGCAGCAGGAGCACGTGCAGCAGGTAGAAACGGAGCAAACCGTTCGCGCCAATTTCCGGACCGCCGCGCAGCAGCAGGTTGACGTTCTGCCCGACGATTTCGGGTGGAGCCGCTTCTGCCATCGACGCGCCAATCGTCACCGCCCAGAGCGCCAACTGGTCCCACGGGAGCAGGTAGCCGCTGAAGCTGAGGAACGAGGTCACGATCAGCAAGATTACACCGGAGAACCACGTGAACTGGCGCGGCTTCTTGTAACTGCCTGTATAGAACGTTCGCAGCATGTGCAAGAAGACGATCAACACCATCGCCTCAGCGCCCAGACGGTGCAGGTCACGCATGAACTGCCCCAGCGGCACGTTCGACATCAGGTCGAGCATGTTCGCATATGCCACT
>DATGQJ010000486.1:0-4437 GCA_035304265.1 Oceanobacillus sp. | reverse complement strand
AATGGGCGGGAAATCGGGCAACGGCAGGTCGTCCACATACCCCCTGAGTATTATAAATACAGAACTTATCCGTTTATCACGGTTCTCCACACGCGATCCAGCATGATCAGCGCGGTCAGGTTATGCACCGGATAACCGCGTGTGAAGGCTTCCGCCAGCGTATAATCGTGGGCGTAAAAGGTGGTCAGGTGAACGCCGTCGTTCGCCATCCCGCGCCCCGGCAGCGTTCCCGCGATCAGGTCGAAGTCCCACAGAGGCACGCGGTAATCGGCGGCAATCTGCCGGATGATGTTGTTATTGATGTTCCCTGCGCCCTCGTGACGATCCGCTTTCGTGCCCATAATCGGAATCACGCCGTTTTCAATACAGAACTCGACGATCTGGCGCAGGTTGCGATCCACCGAATCGGGGATGCCCACGTCGTTCGAGCCAAGCCGAATGAAAATGATGCTGGGGTTATGCAGGCGAATTTCGCAGGCGAGCATGTTTTCTCTGGGCAGGCAGTTGAGCGGGTCTGCCCACATCGGATCGAGCACCGACCACGTATGCAGCCCACGATGCACCGCCATACCCTGCCGCCCGAACGATCCCTGATAAAAGTCGATCATCGGCTGCAAGTAGGCGTAGGGACCGAGATTGTAAGTTCCCGGCTGGTCGAAGCGGGTCATGAAATGCGGGTTTTCGATGGTGCTGTCGCCCAGCTTGGAAAAAGAGCGCGGGTTTCTGCCAAGCGCCTGTCCCAAAGCGAAGATCATGCGCAGAGTTTCTTCGTCGGGGATGATGATCAACGAGTCGATGGCAACATCGTTGATGTGGGTTGGCGGGGGTAAATACGGCTCCGGGAGGATGACCGCCGTCGGCAAGCCGTCAACGGCTGCGGCAGATTCAATTGGCGCGGGGGTTGCCGTCACGATCACGGCGCTGGGCGCGGGGGTGTGTGGCGTCGCGGTTGGAAGTTCAAGCGTGGGAACAACTTCGGTTACAACTGCCGTGCTGTCATCCGCCACCGGAATCACCGTCTTGAACTCGGCAATAGAGGTCGCGTCGATGTAGGCATTGGTCGGACGCGCGATGATGCCGTTGAAGATGGCAACACCCATCGCGGCGAGAAAGCCCAGAGTCAGGAAGGCGGTGAAGAACTTACGCATCGGGAAATTTCCGATTCACACTTACTGCAAATTGTCCCATGTGACAGGGGTGGACGCAAGCGCGGGTGTCCGGCTTCACTTTTCTTAATGTCGGATTGTCGTCGTTCTGCGCTATAGTAAAAATGGGATTCAAACCTCGATCCAAAAACAACACTTTTCGGTTTTCCCACGCAACTAACCATATAGTGGGATTCGTGGATCAATCATGGCTGCTTTCATTGCTGTGCGCTCTTGCGCTCCTCATCCACAAGAGTTGATAGAACACGCTGCGCGTCCGTCCAGCGTGTTCAATGTCATCCATAACGTCTCTTTCATCAACCATATTCACTATAGGAGGAAACTACTCTGATGCATCGTCGTACTCGTCTTTTTGTGCTTTTCTTGTTATTTTTGTTCTCACTCACGATTTCAACCCCGGTCTTCGCTGCGACCATCACCGTTGAGTCTGCCGAGGACGGCTCGCTTGCAAACCTCGCCGCAAACAGCACGTGCGATTTGCGCGAGGCGATTGAAGCCGCGAATACCAACACGGCTGTCGGTCAATGTCTCGCAGGTGAAACGGGAGCAGACACTATCGAGTTGGACAGTTTTACTGTCACGCTCGCCGCGCCTCTGACCATCACCGAAGCCCTCACCATCCAAAACGGTACGGTCAGTGGTGATGACGCGAGTCAGCTATTCGTAATCGAAGAGAATGCAGGCAACGTTACTTTTTATAATGTCAACATCGTAGCTGGCTACAGCGCTGACATCGGCGGCGGGATCGAGATCGCGGCGGGCAACAACGTCACTATCGAGGAAAGCGAGATTAGTGGGAACTATGCCGATGGTCTGGGCGGCGGTATCTACAACGAAGGCACGCTGACCATTATCAACAGCCAGTTTAATAGTAACGAGTCGAATGGCGGCGGCGCGATCTATTCGACGGGTTCCATTACTATCAATGGCGCTTTCTTCTCGGGGAATGTGGCGCTGGAAGGCAATGGTGGCGCGATACAGGCGCTGGGAACCCTGAACATCGAGGGCGCTGGGTTCGCGGGGAACGGTGCCGGTTCCGGCGGCGGCGGCGCGATCTATTCGACGGATATGCTCACAATTTCGATGAGCATGTTCCTTTTTAACGGTATGATTCAAGCAGACGGAGCTGGCGGTGCGATCTATTCGACGGGTGGCGCGAATATTTCCACCGTAGTCTTTGCCTTGAATGGCGCTGAGACCAATGGCGGTGGGCTTTACATCGATGGCTCCAACGTTACGATGACGAATTCCTTACTCAGTTTGAACATCGCAAGGGGCAGCGGCAGCGGCATCTTTATCAACTCTGGTTCGGTCACGGTGACGAGCAGTTGTATTGCTGATAACGTGCCTATCACCGTCCACAATAACGGCGGCACCCTTGCCACGTTCACGGGCAACTGGTGGGGCGCAGCCGATGGTCCGACGGTTATCGGACAATCCCCAACCGGCAGTGGCGATACGGTTTCCGGCAACGTGGATGTGAGCGGGTTTTTGACTGAACCGCCCAATATCAACTTCATGGACGAGGAATTCTCGTGCTTTGAATCGTCCCTCTTTGAATCGATACTGTCGGTGACCAAAGATGACGGACAAACCGTTGTAGCGCCGGGCGATACCCTGACCTATACGATTGATTTCACCAACACGGATGAAGAGGGGGGTAGCAGCGCCTTAGTTTATTCCATCGTCGATACCCTTCCGTCCAACACGACCTTCGTGAGCTGCGACATCGCCCCAGAGGTCGGCATCTGCTGGGAAGACAACGGGGAAGTCTACTTTGATATGGAGCTTATACTCTCCCCCGGAGAAAGTAGCAGCGTCACGGTTACGGTGATGGTCAATTCCGATGCAACCGGCACGATCTTCAACAACGTAACCGTGGAATATGTCGATAGCTGCGAATGTCCCAATATCGCCTTCGCCACAGACACCAACACAATTGAAGTTCCGCCAACGGGCGTTCCCGTAATTGAAGTGTTCCAGGGCGGTTTTACGCCAATCCCCAACAACACCGGCACGGCAACCTTCGTCGGCATGGCGGGGACGCCGATTGTCAGCAGCTTTGAAATTCGTAACACCGGTACGGCTAATCTCACGCTGACGGAGCCTATCAACCTGACGGGCACAGGCTTCACGCTGGTGAACAGTTTCGGCAACACGACGGTAGAGCCGGGAAGCAACACCACCTTCGACGTGCAGTGTGACGCAGCAGCAGACGGCATGTATACGGGGAGTGTTTCCTTCGGGACAAATGACCCGACTGCCAACCCCTTCACCTTCGCGCTGGAATGTCAGGTAGGCGACATCATCGATGTGCTGCCGACCACACTGCCGGATGGCTCGGTGAATACGCCGTACACACAGGCGATCACCGCGACGGGGGGCAGCGGCTCGTATACCTTCGCGGTGACAGGCGGCACGCTGCCGCCGGGATTGACGCTGGAAGCCGACGGCACGTTAAGCGGGACACCGACTCAGGGGGGTACGTACAACTTCACGATCACGGCAACCGACACGGTGACCAGTTTTTACGGCTACCGCAATTACACGGTGCGGATTGATGCGATGGTTCCGACGGTGCCGCCGCCACCGCCAACCCCTGTCTGTGAAGACCATAACTTCGCCGAAGGCGGCGTGGTACGCGCCAGCACAGTAGACGGGATTGATTACGCGGTCAACTGCCGCATCCTCTACCAGAACGGACAGCCGACGCAATGGCTCGGCGGCAACCTGTATAACGCAGGCGCAATCGGCATTCAGGGCGTGCTCGATCTAGGCGTGATACAGGCAGTGGACATCTTCTCTCCGGTGGGGATGACCTACTTCGAGGGTGGGGCGGTGTTCTGCCTGCGTGGACAGGGGACATTGATCTGGATGGCAGCGAAGAACGCGCCGCGCGTGGCGGAGATCATCGGCAGTTACACCGTCGATGAATTCCCCGGTTTCACCTGTTCCACACTGTTTGAACCGGGCACGCTGGTGCTGGTGCGGGATAATCCCATTCAATAATCCTTCATATCGGGTAGGGGCGAGTCATGACTCGCCCCTACCATCCTCCTCCCTCATTTGTGAACAACGTAAATTTTCTCTACTGACAAGACCACTTTTATCCCCATTTTCCGACAATATAGTATTATTGGTAAATTCTTAGCTTCAAATCAAGCTTATACTCATTTACTGGCGGGGATTCCCATCGGCGCATCTACTTCGCCCCGTTGTGTTCGGCTGGCATAGGTGTTCTTTAAGGAGAAGACATCCTCATGGCGGTTTC
>DATGQJ010000485.1:0-5464 GCA_035304265.1 Oceanobacillus sp. | reverse complement strand
GGGCACGGCTCAGGAAAAGCCGCTCGAAAGCCTCGGTGTGCTGTGGGTTCACTTTGACGCGGTTACAGACAACAATCATGATTCCTCCCAAATGACGTTTCACCCGATCATCGGGAAAATCAGGGGTAATGTCCACGCCAGCAATTAAACGAAAAGCTGTGGAAGGTTACGTCCTAGACTTGCGTGCAGTACCTCATGATGTGTAACGAAAGTTTATGTAGAAAAGTGTAGATTTTCGCTGAGATTTACAGCACCAGATGAAACGCCGCCCGCTGCGATTCTTCGCCGTTGATCTTGAGGGCAATCGCGTGTTCGCCCGCGTAATATGCGCGGGTGGTGATCGGCTGAAAGGACAGTTTCTTCTCGATTTTGAGGGTTTCCCCCGGTTGAAGAGTGGCTTTGGTCAGCTTGAAAACTTTTGGCGCTTGCTTGCCGTTTGCCTTCATAAAGTAGACCACGTAATCAATGACCAGATTTTGCGGCTGGCTGCCCTGTGATTCGATTTCCGCGCACAAGGTGAAGGGCTGGTTCATCGTCACTTTGTCGGCGCTCAGAGTGAGCGACTTCACGGTGACTTCCGCGCCATTGGTGTAACCGAGCAACGCCAACGCCTCGGTGTGTCCGGCTTTGACCAACGAGCGCAGCGCCCGCTGTATGATCCACTGCACATTTTTGTCGGCATCCACCTGCCAGCGCCGGAGCACTTCGATCACCACGTGTGGGTTGTCTTTAGCGATGTCGTTCAGGTTGTTGGCGACGCTACGCCGAACGTACTCGGACGGGTCGTTTTTCAGCCGTTCCAGAATCGGCAGGATCGGCGACGGGTCTTTCTTGAAAGCCGGAAATGCCACGCCCCATGGCAAGCGAGGACGGCAGCCTTCGCGTGCAAGGCGGCGAACGTGCTCATTCTCATCACCTGCCCACGCCAACATCTGCGCCATCATGCGCGGCGTATCTTTGAGGATGAAGGGGCGCACGGCGAACTCGGAAGAGGCAAACCGGGTGAGATACGCTAGCGCGGGTAACGACGCTTCCCAGTCATCCAGACCGTAGAGGGCGATAAATTCCGAAAAGCCGACCACGTGAAAGCCATGATGCCGCAGCAAAGGCGCTGCGCGTTGCAGAATTTCCAGCGCCTCGCGGTAATCGGGTGGAAGCAGTGTTCGCAGCACAACCGGAATATGGCGCATCCGCTGCATCAGGGTGCGCTGTTCCCATGTGTCATCATAAATTCGGGCGAAGAACGCCGCGCGGTCAAAGGCAGGATAAACCTGTTCGAGCGCGGCAGCAACGTCCTCGAAAGATTGGCGGCTGTAGAGGGTATCCTTCAGCGCATCAGGCATAGTTTCATACTCTCTGGCGAGTCTGGTTGAGGGATGCAATCAGGCGCTTCGGCGCGGTCATGTGGTAGCTGGTGTGTATGAGGTCACTCACGAAATCCCAGTCGAGTTCGACATCCAGCCAGACGCCGATCCAGCCGTGCCGACCGACGTAGGGCGGTATGAAGTAACGCTCAGGCTCGGATTGCACGAGCATGTCACGGAAGCCGCGCTCGGCTTTGCACCACATGGAATCGCGATCTTTATGCGGGTGGCGCATCGCGAAAATTTTGTTGCGCACTCGGAAGGTCGGGTCGCCCACGCCGCCCGCCTCGGTGGTTTCTGGCAGCGCGAGACAAATAGCGCGTAATTGATCAAGCGCGTCTTTACTCATGGGTTGCCTCTCATGTACACAGGACAAAAATAGTGGACTGAGGTTATCTCAGCCCACTGTAGATTATGGATCTACTCATTGAGATTATGACTGTGCGAAATTTTTCATGATGTCGGCAAATTCCTCTGCTGGCGCGTTCACCTCCGTCACCGAGAAGGTCAGACAATAACCGTCCGGGTCTTTGACGGAAAAGGTGCGATCACCCCAATATTCCTCACGAAGCGGTTGCTCGATGGCAACGCCCTTGCTCTGCACGTCCGCATACAGTTTGTCGAGGTTCACCTCCTCAGGTGGATAAATCATGAAAACCACCCCGTTGCCAACCGGAGCAGGCGCAGGCTGGGCATTCAGCCCGATTTGCGCCAGATAGCCCATGCTCACAAAGGCAAAGGTGTTTTTTCCGCCGGGACCTTCCATCACGAACAATTTCTCAAAACCAAGCTTTTCCGTATAAAAAGCAAGGCTTGCATCCACATCCTTGACCGCGAGTATGGGCGCAATCATGAGGACAATCCCTCTACTTTTGTTGGGTTTATGGAGGGTAAAATCAACCCCAAATATAGCACATAAATTCTATATGAGTCAAGAACCTTTGTTCCACGAACAACTATTCTAACCAGTAACGAACTCGTAAAAATGCAGAGAATACAGGCACAACTTTGATAGAATCGCGTACACTGGAAGCATGTCTTCATCTCACGTTAGGCTGAAGCAGCAATTCAAAGGAGCTTTGTGTGTTCCTGAAAAGATGTAGTTTTATCGTAGTCCTTCTGGCGTTGGTCACCGTCGGGACAACCTTCGCACAGGAAGAAACTGTCCAAACCTACAGCGGCTATATCGATTCAGAGGTTACGGTGAAAGAGTACCCGATTGACCTGCTGGAAGGACAAGCCGTGCTGATCACTGCCGAAGCAACCAGCGGCGATCTTGACCCGATGATCTACCTGCTCGGTCCTTCCGGTTCGATTGTCGCCAGCAATGATGACCGCAGCAGTGATACTTACGATTCCGCGCTTGGTTACGTGGCTGCGGAAAGCGGCAAACACATCCTTCAAATGACGCGCTATGAGGGGTCAGACACCAGCGGAAATTACCGCCTGACCATTACCATCGGTGATGAAAGTATCCTTGCTGAGTTGGACAACCTGACACGCATTCAACTGAGCGGAACACCACAAACGCTCGATACGCCCCATTTCCGTATCCACTACACCTTTGAAGGTGTCGATGCTGTGACAGAGAGTTACCTCGAAGCCGTTGCATTGACCGTAGAAGAAGTATGGTCTATCGAGATCGAGCAGATGGGTTGGCCCGCACCACCAACGGACGGCGTCCTAGGCGGTGATGGGCGCTATGACGTGTATCTCGTAGACCTGATCGGTGCGGGTGAAGGAGCGCTTGGCTATGCCTCACCGGAGTCGATTGTGGGTGACAATCCCAACACGCCGGAAGTCGTTGAGGAGTATGCCGGGGTCAGCTACCTCGCCGTCGAAAACGACTTCGATGACGTGAGTGGCGGCACCGCCATCAGCCTGATGCGGGCAACCTTCGCCCATGAATTCCATCACGCCATTCAGTTCGGTTATGACGTAAACGACGAGCACGACTGGTATTATGAGGCAACCGCGACGTGGATGGAGACCGCCGCCGTAACCAAAGACGAGGACGGTACAGGCTACGTTTCCTACACGTTTGAATATCCCGAATTGTGTTTCGGTACCGAGAACGATCCGGGCGATGGGCAGATGATGTATGGCGAATGGCTGTTTATACAGATGCTCGTCGATATGTATGGCAATGACGTGTTGTATGAATTGTGGGCAAACATCGGCAAGTACGAAGGCTTTGAAGCGCTGGAACACACGCTCGACGCTTACGGAGCAACCATTCCGTTCGTCCTCGCCAACTACCGAATAAAAAACCTCGCTCGCGACTATGCGCTTGCGCCGGAATTCGATGCAACAGTGTGGCTTGAGAACACGATCACCGATGTCGGGCGGTGGACGTTCACAGGACAAGGAATTCAGGAACTCGGCGCGAATTACTACCGAGTCGATGTCGAACCGGCAGTCTATTACGCCGGAATGGTGAACGACGGCGGCGCGTTGGAACTGTGGGCAATCGGTGTGACATTCGAAAAGGTCGAAGCCACGCCGCTCGGACGCGGCGGCAACTTTGACACTTCAAAGTATGAGGATGTTTACCTGCTGGTCTTCAATCCGAGATACGGTGACATCGACGACTGCACCTATTATGATTACGACATCGACCTGACGACAGCGAAGGGTGTACCGGGAGAACCGCTGATCAGCTTCCCGGCGACCTACTACGAGCGTCTAAGATAATAGGACAATCCCATGCCTGATACCGTATCGTTTGGTTTGTTCATTGCTGCCGCCGTTGCACTCGCCGTTACGCCGGGACCCGGCATCTTCTACGTGCTGACTCGCAGCCTCAAAGGGGGGCGCAGCGAGGGCTATGCTTCGGCATTTGGCACCGCTGTCGGCGGACTATTTCACGTCGTCGCGGCGGCATTGGGCTTATCCGCGATTCTGGCGACTTCTGCGGTTGCCTTCAACATCATCAAAGTGCTGGGTGCGGTCTACCTGATTTTTCTGGGCATCCGCACGATCCTCAGCAAAGATGAACCCTTCGAGATTGATGCCGCAGCACAGAGTCAAAACCGTCGGGTTGTGTATCAGGGCATCCTCACCGAAATGCTGAACCCGAAAACCGCGCTGTTTTTCCTCGCGTTTATCCCGCAGTTCGTCAATCCAGACGGCGCGGTGGTGATGCAGTTCATCCTGCTCGGCTCGATTTCCGTCTTTCTCAATACCAGCGTCGATCTGGTGGTGGCGACGATGGCAGGTCCCATTGGGCAGCAGCTTCGGAAACGGGCACGACTGCGAAAAGCGCAGCGCCTTTTCACCGGAGGAAGCCTGATCACGCTTGGCGCATATGTGGCATTATCCGGCGGAGAGCAGCAGTAGATCGCTTACCCTCGCATGGATGCCGTTTAACAAAATAAGGCGGATACATTGTAGGGGCACGCAACTGCGTGTCCGTCCGTTCCCGTCAATCAGGCGGCGGACACGACGGTGTCATGTCCCTACGACTTCCGTCTATAATTGGAAAACAGCATTGAATGCGAGGTTGAGGCTCACACATCCCCACCAACTCCCTCGATTTGCAAAACCGCATTATCGTGTCCGTTAGACTGCGATTGGCTCTATGCCCTTCCTGCCCAAGAGGGTTATAATTCCATCAACATGGTTCATAAAGCGGTACAAGAGGCATGATATGCGTATCCGTGCTGCGCTGGTGGACGACGCCCCCGCAATTGCCCGCGTTCACGTCGATAGCTGGCGCACGACCTACAAGGGAATGATCCCCGATGACTTCCTCGCCAACCTCTCTTATGAACGACGCGAGGCGTACTGGCGTGAAACCATCCTCAAGGAAAATACGCCGGAACGGTTGTTTATCGCCGAAACTGATGGATTGATCGTCGGCTTCGCAAACTGTGGACCTGAACGAACGAACAACCCCGACTATACGGGCGAACTCTACGCCATCTATCTGTTTCAGCAGAATCAGGGACAGGGAATTGGACGCGCCCTTGCCCGCGCCGTCGCCAACAATCTACGGGAACAAGGGCATCAATCCATACTGGTGTGGGTATTGGAGCAGAATCCTTCGCGTAAATTTTACGAGGCACTTGGTGGGCAGGAAATCGAGCGTAAGCCGATTT
>DATGQJ010000484.1:0-4969 GCA_035304265.1 Oceanobacillus sp. | reverse complement strand
AACACCAGCGAGGCAGCACCCCCTAGGAATACCGCCGTGATGATGCGCCGTAAGCCAACCCAATCCTGTTGGATGATTCGCGCCAGCACGAGAAACGCGGTCACCGGAGCCAGCACGTATAGCACGAGCGCATAATTGCCGATGCAGCCAAGCACAAAGAACAGCACCGCCAGTATGTACCATCGGCGTTCGCCCGTCGCCTGCAAGCGGAGCAGCGCATAGATGTAGAGCGGATACTGCCACAGGGCGATTAATCCACTGTGGCTCGCGGCGAGATGGCTTTGCACCGTCGGAAAGGCGAGATAGATGACGCCTGCAAGAAGGGATGGGATGAGGAATGAGTGATGAGTGATGAGTGATGAGTCTTCTTGCTGATAGCTGATGGCTAAAAGCTGACGGCTGAGAAACCACATTGCCCAGCCGTTGAACGCCAGCCGCAGCAAGATCATCAGGTTGAAGGCGGCGGGCAAAGGCATGAAGAAGGCGAACAATGAAGCGGGAAAAGACTGCAATAAATTCGCCCATAGGTGTGCGCCGGGAATGCCATCTGGGTAGGCAAGCAAAGGATGGAAAAAGAGCGGTTGTCCGGTTTGCAGCGCGTGTTTGAACCACCAGATATGCCGCGCGTATTCGTAGGCGTCACCGGGTCCGGGCAAATCGCCCGCAAAATGGGTGCTGAACTGCGTCACCAGTGGATAGGTGATGACGACGGCGACGGCAAGGTAGAAGATATAGACGGCAATATACAGCAAAAGAGGGCGTTTGGTCACGCTGCCCTCCGTGCGGCGTGCTTGTTATGCAAAGTAGATAGGATAATGCCGTTTTCCAAGTAACGACGGAGTTCGGGGAAGTATGTTAACCTCACCCCCCAACCCCCTCTCCACCGAGTGGAGAGGGGGAGCACGAAGTGCGGGGGTGAGGTTCGAGAAAGCGCTCTCCACCCTATTTTGTTAAACGGCATTAGGAGGTGGCGTAGTTTCAGCCGGATGGCTTCAGGCGCTAAATGCCCGCTACACGAAATTGCGGAATGGCGTGACGAATGAGACATCATTCCTCCGTGCCTACCTGTATCGTGCCGATCAGGAATTCTCTTGCGCCACAGCCTGAATCTTGCGGGACACAGAATCTTTGAAGCTCAGGATAGGTATACCAGCCTGTATAAACTTGATACTCTCCTGCTGGCAAGTCCGGGGGTAGTACCAGTTCGACCTGTTCCGCCCATGCGCTACCTGCGGGTAGATTTCCGAGTGGGCTATCCACCTGAGCGACAGGTGGACTATCCAAATTGGCGACAATATGGACGAAACGAACTTCAGTGTCGGTTCGCGCGGTATTGAACTGCCAGTAGAGCCAGACGGGAAGTGTGTCGCCTGCCTGTGCGGTTGGCGGTACGTGGGCATCGTTCAGGTATAAAGCGTGTTGAGATGCATCAGGACGCTGGAAGGCGAGAGGTAGCGTTTGATTATCCTGCGCTGTAAACGTTCCAAATGCCAAGTTCTCTAACTCCACGCCTCTGCACACCTGACCCTCTCCGATGTACGCAGGGCATGGGGGTTCGACGGCGAGGCTGATGGCGTGGTAGGCATTCGCATCAACGGGCACAGGCACAGTGATCGATTGTTCATCATTCACCGTCCAGCGATGAATGGGGATATTGTCGCGCAGCAGTACCAATTCGCGCCCATCCGCAGCGACGTTTGCAGTGAGCGTTACCCAACCTGCTTCTGGTGAATACAGGTAAGAATCGGCGCGGGTTTCGACGGTATCCATTGCGGTTGGCAGCATAACGAATGCAGGTGTCGTGTCCGTCTCTGGTGTCTCGAACAGCGCGATTCGTTCGTTTTCGTAGAAGGGTTCGCCTAGCTGCTGCACAGCGCGTTGACGCAGTGTGCCGTCGTCCTGTTCTTTGTGCAGGATCACGATGTCCGCGCCTGCCTGATTGAGCAGCGCGGGATCGAGCGTCGTCTCCAAGAGCGTCAGCAGCGCGGGATTGACAGGCGTTCGCCGTGATACCTGTCCCGCGATCAACGGGCGCTCATGGGCAGTTTGCAGATACAGGTCGTACTTGGCGGCGACGAGGTTATCCCATGGGATACCGAACACTGCCCGTACATCGTCACGTTCGGAAAGTGCCTGTACTTCATCCGGTATCGCGGCGGGAATGGTCGGCAGCGGGAAAAAGGTCTGATATTCAAAGGTGACGAGTGCCATCAACCCTGCGAACAGAATCGGGCGGATCGTCCTTAAGGGTGTTATTTCCCCGAATTTGTTCCACACATACGCCGCGCCGTAGCCTGCCAGCACCGCAACCGCCAGCGCCAGCGTGAAGTTGAAGCGCCCCGGTGTTCGCGCGAGGTTGAATACGGGCAAATCCGCCACCAGCGCGAAGGGCAGCGTGACAAAGCTCTGGTAGCTGTCTACCGTGAAGCTCACTGGCTGGTCGAGGATTTTGAGGATGGGTCCCAGTGAGAGTATCCATGCGACCAGCGCCAGCGCGATCCACCAGCGTGAGGCGCGTACCTTCACTAAAGCAATCAAGCCCAACAGCGCTGCGACAACGCCGACGTATGCCATGCCTTCGTCGATGTTGATGCCAAGCACCTGACGGTTATAGCCGAGATCATCGAACAATGGATGGAAGAAGGATGGCGAAACCACCGCCAGCAAATCGGCGCTGTAGCGTACCGCGCCTCCTTCGTCGGCGTAGGCGGGCGTTTCGAGGGTTGCGCGAATGACCGGAATCAGGAAGATGCCGAGCGCGATACCCCCCACGACACCAGCGATCACCGCGCGGCGCAGCGAAGTCCATTCACGGCGAACCAGCAGCCACAATCCGAACATCAACGTGATCGGCATCAGCACGTAGATCAGTTGCAGCGTGTGTCCGCTTGCGCTGAGGAAGAAGAACAGCGCTGCCAGCAGGATGTTGCGCCAACCGACACGTTCGCGTAACCGAAACAGCGCATACACGTACAGCGGAACCGCCCACTGCACCATCAATCCGGCGTGTCCTGCCCCAAGATGCCCCTGCATGGTCGGAAAGAGCATGAAGACGAGACCGGAGACAAGAGCAGGAAAGAGTGATGAGTGATGAGTGATGAGTGATGCGTATTCTTTGCGTCCTTCGCGTCTTTGCGGTTCAAACTCGCTTTCTTGCTGACCGCTGATGGCTAAAAGTTGGTAGCCTAGAAACCACATCGCCCAGCCGTTGAGCGCCAGCGTGAGCAGAATGGTCAGATTGGCGGAGGCTGGCAAAGGCAGCACGAACGCCAGCAGCCACGCCGGGAAGAATTGCAGCGGGTGTGCCCACAGCGTCACGCCTTCAATGCCGTCGGGATAGGCAAGCATGGTCTGGTAGAAAAGCGGCTGTCCGGTTTGCAGCGCGTGTTTGAACCACCAGATGTGATGTGCCATCTCGTGACCATCACCGTAGACAAATCCGGTGAGGACAGTGCTGAGGTCGCGCACCAGCGGGAACGTCACGACGATGGCGACGAGCAGATAGAAAGCGTAGACGATGAGCGAACGTTTGAGCATGGCGGGAAATTGTACAACACAAACCCGCCGTTGTCGTCGGTTATGATGCGCTAGTCTGGACGCGCTGTGCCAGCATCAGGTTGTAGCCGTCGGCGTCTTTGACGTTGAAGGTGCGTTCACCCCAATCGCGGTCTTCGATCTCGCGGGTGATGGATGCGCCTGACGATTTCGCCTGCGTATAGAGCGAGTCAATGTTGAGGCTGGCGGGTAGGTCGATGTATAGCTGAATGCCGGTCCCGCGCTTGGCGAGGTCTTCTGGCGAGACAAACCCTTCGACCACGCCGAGCAGGATTTCGGTGTCGCCCAGTTTCACGCAGGCGAACTCGGTTTTGCCGCTTTCGTTGGGCGGCATACTCCACGCATGTTCAAAGCCGAGTTTTTGTGTGTAGCAGGCGATGCTGGCATCTACGTCTACGCAGGCAAGAATAGGGGAGAGCATATTGGCTCCTTTGCTTAGACTCTGGCGAGTTCGCGCAGACGTTCAAGACGCGGCGCTTCGTTAGCAACCAACCACTCATCCTGTGAGAGGATTTCATGGGCGCGGGCAAAATAGGACTGTGCTTCGTCTTGTTTGCCCTGTAAAAGCAGGCATTCGCCCAACTCTTCGTAGGTGTAGCCGTCTGCGAATGGCTCAAGTTCGCGTAGAATTGCCAGCGCTTCAGGGATGCGGTTGAGCGAACGCAGCACACGGGCGATACACCATTTCGCGATACGGGTTTCTTTTTCCTTGCCCTGTGTTTCGCGCCATGCCAGTGCCTTCTCGAACATGTTCAGTGCCTGCTCGTACTGTCCAAGGTCGTGATACGTCCAGCCGATGTTGTTGTAGAGCGAGCCGAGCCACTTTCGCGCTCTTGGATCGGACGATGCTTCCGCGAGTTCGAGCGCCTTCAGGTTCCATGCCATCTGTTCGTCCGGCGGCTCGACAATCGCCATCATGTGCGCGGCATCGACGGCGTAGAAGTCCTCACGATGTGCCTGTGCCAGTTCAAGCGCCTGCAAAAAGAAGGGGCGTGCCTGCTCTTTGGCGTTAGACGAGTTGTAAACGCGACCACGCTCCAGCAGATAACGAATGCGGACGACGGGCAAATCGTCGCGCAACTGCGCTTCGACGCTGTTCAGGGTGTTGTGCGCCTGCTCGAACTTGCGTTGAAGTCCCTGCGCCCGCGCGATTTGCGTCAAGAGTTGCAAACGGTAATCAGCTTCATTTGCTGATGCTATTGATGTGAGACGCTGGCGGAACTTCTCTTCCGTCGCAGCAGGTTGGTCGTAATCCCATAGCTCCTCGAAGTCGTAGGTGACTGGTAAGTTCTTCAAAGCAGATACATATTTAAACCAACCCTGTTCTTCGAGTTTCGACTTCACCTCAGCATACATCGCATCCAAAAATCTGCCTTGGACGGTTATCATAGCCTCAGCGCCTCGCGCAAAGAAA
>DATGQJ010000483.1:0-9031 GCA_035304265.1 Oceanobacillus sp. | reverse complement strand
GTGCTGGTTGGCGTATCGCTTGGCACCGGAATCGGCGTCGGGAAATTCAAGTCGATCTGCAAATCGTCTACGTTGAAATTGTCGGCACAGGTGAATTGCGTTCGTTCGCCCCAGCCATGTGCCCCGCCAGCGATCTGCACGCGCAGCCAGCCGCCATTCTGGTCACGGGCATCGACCACCACCGTCTGCCCCGATTCGACAGTGCCCACCACCTGATTCTGCGGCGTCGGTCCGCTGTACAGGTTGACGTTGGTGCGGGCGGTACACTGCGGGTTGATGGTCGTCAGCGTCAGTGTCTCTTCCAGTGTTTCGCCGTCGGGTGCTTGTGCCACCAGCGTCACTGTGATTGACTCGGCATCCAGATACCCGGCGACACTGACCGTGCCGGTTGCGCCGTATGCCGACGCGATGGGATTGGTGCTGAAGGTCTCGATACCCAGCAGTTGCACGGTTTGTGCGCTGGACACGCTCCAGTTGAAGGTCAAGGTCTGCACGGTGTAGCGTACCAATGGCATCGGCTGATCGACGTTGAAGTAGTTGATCCGAAGCGGCTCATAAATCATCACGCGCTCGGAGGCGGTTGCTTCGCGGCTGCCGCTTTGTGCGCTCACCTCGACGAGCACTTCACCGGAATAGGCGCTGGTGTCCAACTGGGCGCTGGTCGCATCTGCGTCCAGATTGGCAACCGGCGTGCCATTCACCGAAACGACGAGGCTGTTGGCGTTTTCGGCAGTCCAGTTCAGCGACAGCGGATCGCCCTGCGCGATTCGTGTGCTGCTTACCCCAAAGCTGTTGATGATCGGTTCCGGCGCGGGGTGCAGCAGAAGCACAACACCCACGATGATGATCAGCAGTATTGCGGTGACGATCCCGCCAAGCGCATACGCCGCCCACGCAGGTAGCGGCGGTTTTTCCACCACGTAGCCGCGCGTCGCCACTAGAAATCCGCTGGCATCCCCGGATCGCACGATCAGGTCGAACGGAAACTGGCGGGTTTCACCGAAGATTGGATGCTGTTTGGAGCGCACCTGCCCCTGTATCAGCATTCTTTGCCCCGGTGCCAGCGAAATCTGCGGGCTTGGCAGATTAAAACGCAGGTTGTTGGTCAAATCCCGGCTCATCAGGGTGAGCGGCAGGGTATCGCTTCCCTGATTATGCAGGTGCAGGCGAAAACGCTCGTTGCTGCGAATGTGGGTGGTTTCCAGCGCCATGCCGAAGCCGCTGTACGGAAGCACGTGCAGGGTCACGACTGCTTGCAGCGCCAGCGATGGATCGCCTTTCGGCTTTACGTTGACCTCGACCTTGTAATCGCCCGGTGCGCTCTCGCTGCGGCGCAGGGGTTTGAAGCTGATCATCACGTCGGTGGACTTGCCCGCGGGGATTTCGAGTTCGGGGCGGTCAATTCGCACCCATTCACGCGGGACACCGCTGACTTCGATGCTGTAGTGTTCGGCTTTATCGCCTGTGTTGGTGATCGTCACCTGCGCGGAGGTGTGCGCACCCGGCGAAATCGGGATTTCGGGACCTTCCAGATCGATGTGGAAATTCGCTGCTTTCAGTTCGATGTAGCGGGTGGCTTCTTCCGGCACGACGATTGGACGGGTGGGGTTTTCGTCTACGTCGTGGTAGATCAGGCGCAGTTCGCCGATCATGATTTCCTCACCGCCAAACAGCCTGTGCGGTTGGTTGTCCTTCAGCTTAACGCCGTCCACGAACGTGCCGTTCACCGAATCGAGGTCGGTGATGTAAACCTCGTTGTCTTTGAGGGTGATCGTCATATGGTAGCGGGAGATGGTATCGGTTTCGAGGGCGATGGTGTTGCCGCTCGAACGTCCAATCGAGATGTTCGGCTCGCTGAGTAAATAGGTCTTCAATAAACCATCTGGCCAGAAAACGTCAAGCCGCCCAAATGCCATACTGCCCTGCTCCCGGTGTCGTCAGTATTGCGCATATTCTAACTTGAATCTATGGAAGCACTTCATCTCAGGTGAGACTTCCAAGGTTATTCTATCCTGTTTTCGTAAACGAGGTAGAGACCTCACGCCTAAGATGAGTGCCAGATGAGAAGACCCGATCCAGATCGGCGCGAAACGGTACTTAAAGGCTACACGGGGGGAGCATGATCGATACCGACGTTTCGCTGCTGAAGCGAATAGGCGAGGGCGACACGGGCGCGTTGGCGGCGCTGTATCAGAAACATGGACTGCGCCTGCTCAACTATCTCATCGAACAAACCGGAGATCGTCACACCGCTGAAGAAGCGCTGCAATCGACCATGCTTGCCGCGTGGCACAGCGCCAGCGAGTTTCGCGGAGACAGTAAAGTGAGCACGTGGTTGTTTGGCATCGCCCGCAATCAAGCATCCAAAGCGCGGCGCTCACATCCGGTACATCTCTCGCTTTATGAAAAACCACTCGCCACCAGCGACGACATCCCCGATCCCACGCTGGTTGACGCGGTGCAGGTGGCGTTGTTGCAGTTATCCACCCATGAACGCGAAGCGCTCGAACTGGTCTACTACCGGGGGCTGACCATCAGCGAAGCCGCCGCACATTTGAAGATTTCCACCAATACGTTGAAGAGTCGCCTGCACCGGGCGCGGAACAACCTGCGCAAGCTGCTGGCGAAAGAGGGACTGAACAATGCATCGGGAATATGAGGACTTACTGCTCCTCTATACCACAAATTCAATCGATCAGGCGGACAGGCAGCGGCTTGAGGAACACTTGCAAACCTGCGAAACCTGCCGCTCTTCCCTTAAGGAATGGCGGGCGATCTCTGCTGCTGTCCGCCGTTCCGCCAACCAACGCGCTGACAGCTTACCCGCACTTCGCCTTCCGGAACAGGAGAAAAATACGATGCAATCTACCTATGTGTTTCCTCAGCGTCGCAATTATGTGCCCGTCACCTTCGCCGCGATTGCCGCCATGCTTATCCTTGCGGCGGCGATATTCTTCACGCCCAAACCGGAAAACACCGCCGTTATCATGCTGCAATCCGCCACAGAAACGCCTGCTTCGGCAGTCAATATCACTGCTACGCCTCGTGTTTATGTCGATTTAGTGATTGCATCACAGCCTATTGAAAACGGTGACGTAATCCAGTCTGAGGATGTGACGATGTATAGCTTGCCTCAGGAAGCAGTGCCATTCAATGCACTCGCCGTGCCAGAAGATGCGATTGGCAAGATCGCGCGTACCAACATTCCTTGCGGTACGGTAATTTTGGGCAATATGCTCGTTGAAAATGCCAGAACTGTATCCAATGAAGTCCCGTCCATCAGAGATGACTGCCAGTATGTCGATCTTTCACCGCTTGAAGAACCGGTTGAGTTCGTAGATGTTGTAATCGCCGTTCAGGAGATTCCTCGTGGAAGCATCATCCCAAGAAACGCCCTTTCTGCACGTCCCTATCCTGCGCAGCTTGTGTCCGCAGATACCATCACAGGCAGTCCTGATGATCTGGCAGGAAATATCGCGCATACCGACATTTTCCGCGAGCAGATGATCCAGATTCCATACGTCGGGGCGTGGTCAGTGGAAAACCCTCCACCATTCATGCTTCCAGAGGGAATGGTTGCCGTCTCGCTACCAATGGAGCGTGTCACCAGTGTAGCCTACGCTCTGCAAGAGCAGGATCGGGTAGACCTGATTGCAACCCTCTTCTTCATTGACGACGAGGAAGGGCGGCGCTTGTTGCTGACCGATACACCCGGCGCAGCGCCTGTCACGATTCAGATGGTCACGGATGCCCGGATTGTCCATATAGGTGAATTTCCGCAGGGTGTCTATATCGGGGAATCGCCGTCACAAAGTGGCGAAAACAGCTATGACGGTGACGTTATCACCTTCGCGGTTTCCTCTCAGGAGGCGGCAATTCTGGATTGGCTCATCACCGCCGAAGTTCCGGTTACAATCGCGCTCACAGGGAATACCGAGTTTCCGCGCGCTGAAACCACCATCCCTGATAGTTTAGTGCCCGAAGGTATGGAAGTGGTCTATGTGCCGCTTGACCGGATTACCCTTGTTTATGGACAAGAGAACGTCATTGACATATATGCTCCTGAAGTGGGTGAGCTTTTGGAAGGTACACCCGTTGCGCCTGTGCTTTCCGCAGATGGTTCATACCTTGCGCCCGGTGAGATGGTACAAGTCGCCCAAAACGCTCAGATCATCCCATCATCCGGCAGGAGTTCTTTACTTCCTGTAGCGGTTTCACCCGATGAAGTCGAGTTACTGCGCCGTCTGATTGAGGGCAATTTTCCCCTGACTCTCGTAGATGCCGGACTGATAGAACGAACGCTGGATTCGACCCCCACCGCACCAGTTGAAGTGCCCGAAGGCATGGTCGCGGTTTCCGTGACCAGAACCTTGATCCTCGCCGCACCTGTGGGGCAACTCTCAGATCATGTGGATATTCTCGCAACCTTGCGCTTCGCTGATGTTGATGAGGAATCTCAGGTCTTGGTTCCAACTGGAACGCCACCGGATACACAGGCTGTTACCCAACAAGTCATCAGCAACGCCCTTCAAATTCCGTCGGATGACCCCGAAATGATGACCTTTGTGGTATCTCCAGAGGACGCAGAGGTGTTGGCTTGGCTTATCGAGGCTCGCATACCCCTTATCCTCGTATCCCCCGGTTCGTGGAACGGCGATCCGCTCAACATCCCCACCATTCCCTGATTAGTGCTGCGGGGCAAGACCTCCCTTGCCCCGCGAGTTCATCCAACGCCTTGCGTCGGCATTGCCTTTGCGGTTCAATCATGTTTTGATTTCGTATCCCAATGAGTCGCATTCTATGTCCGATCTTGTCCGTCTCTCCAAATTTCTCGCCGTGCTGCTGCGCCACAAAGCCGACGAATTCGGCTTGACGCTCGACGAAGAAGGCTTCGCCGACACCGACGCGGTATGGCAGCAAGTGACAAACCGCTTTGGCGGTAGGTTCACCTACAAAGACCTCCTTCAAGTTGTAGAGGGAGATCGCTTCGGCAAGAAACGCTACGAAATTCGAGGACGGAAAATCCGCGCCCTCTTCGGACATGGCGATGTACCCCGCATCACGTATCCGCCTGCCGTCCCACCTGAATACCTCTATCATGGCACGACGCAGGAAGCGATTCCCGTCATCCGGCAAGAAGGCTTGAAATCATTGAGCCGCCAGTACGTTCATTTCACCACCAACCGCCAACTCGCGGAACAAGTCGCAGGGCGGCACAGCAAGAATACCGTCATCCTCACCATTCGCGCCGCCGATGCGCACCGCGCCGGAATCGCGTTTTACCATCCGGAAGAACAGCACTATCTGGCAGATGCCGTTCCACCGGAATTCATCGAATTTCCCTGAAAGCAAAAAAAGGACGCAACGATTGTTGCGCCCTTGCGGATAGTTAATACTCTGTCGCTCGGTGGCACGCCACCCAGTGATCGGGCGTGATTTCCACCAGCGGCGGGTCCGGCTCCTGATAGCAAATGCCCGCAATCGCGACCGGGCAGCGCGTGTTGAAGTTGCATCCAATCGGCGGACGCGCCGGACTTGGCACATCGCCACCCAGAATAATTCGCTGTCGGTCCTTTTCCAGCAGTGGATCGGGCACAGGCACAGCCGAAAGCAGCGCCTGTGTATATGGATGCAGCGGGTTTTCGTACACTTCGTCGGTAGGACCCAACTCGACAATCTTGCCCAGATACATGACCGCCACACGGTCACAGATGTGACGCACCATGCTCAGGTCGTGCGCGATAAACAGATAAGTGAGGTTGAATTCGTCTTGCAGTTCTTCCAGCAGGTTGACCACCTGCGCCTGAATTGACACGTCCAGCGCCGAGATTGGCTCGTCGCAGACGATGAAGCTTGGCTTGAGTGCCAGCGCTCGCGCGATACCGATACGCTGTCGCTGTCCGCCGGAGAATTCGTGAGGATAACGGTTCACGTAGTAGGGGTTCAAGCCCACACGCTGGAGTAGATTTTCGACGTACTCCTGCAATTCGGCTTTGTTCTCGATGACGTTGTGAATGCGCAGCGGCTCGCTGACGATGTTGCCCACCGACATACGCGGATTTAGCGACGCAAACGGGTCTTGGAAGATCATTTGCATTCGGCGGCGCATTTTGCGCAGTTCGGCAGCGGGCATTGATACCAAGTCTTGCCCCTCGAAGATCACCTCGCCTGCCGTCGGACGATACAACTGAAGCACCGTGCGTCCGGTGGTGCTTTTACCGCAGCCCGATTCGCCGACCAGACCCAGCGTTTCGCCTTTGTAGACTTTGAAGCTCACGTCATCGACGGCTTTCACCGCGCCGATTTGCCGCTGAATGATGATACCGGCATTGATCGGGAAGTATTTCTTGAGGTTGTTGACTTCCAGTACAACCTCACGCCCATTTTGTGTGTTTTGGGCTTCAGTTTGATATGCGGTTGCTGCCTCAGACACCTTGAGCCTCCTCTTGCACCAGCGGTTCTCCCGTGCGAACGTCTACCCAGCACGCCTTCAGATGATCGGGGCTGCTTTCCGGTCCCGGAATCAGCGGCGGCATTTCTTCCTCGCAAATCGCAAGCCGGTAGGGGCATCGCTCGAAGAAGGGGCAGCCTTTCGGTGGATTGCGCATATCCGGTGGAGAACCCTCGATTTGCAGGAGTTTTTGACCCGCCTGCCGCTTGTCGTGGCGAGGCAGCGATTTGAGCAAGCCTAGTGTGTAGGGATGGCGGGTGTCTTTGAAAACCTCTGTCGCATCGCCACGTTCGACGATGCGCCCGCCATACATCACCTGTACGGTGTCGGCAAGTCCTGCCACCACGCCGAGGTCATGGCTGATCCAGATAATCGCCATGCCAAACTGATCACGCAGGCGCTTCACCAGATCGATGATTTGCGCCTGAATGGTCACGTCAAGCGCCGTTGTTGGCTCGTCGGCAATCAGCAGCTTGGGATTGCACGACAGCGCCATCGCGATCATCACGCGCTGGCGCATACCACCCGAAAACTGATGGGGATAATTCTTCAGGCGGCGTTTCGCATCGGGAATACCAACCATCGTAAGCAGTTCGGCAGCCCGCTCGTTTGCCTCTTTTTCGCTCATTCCAAGATGCAGCTTGAGCGCTTCGGTGATCTGCGTGCCGATAGTGAGCACCGGATTCAGCGAGGTCATGGGGTCTTGGAAGATCATGGCGATCTCAGCGCCGCGCACCAGCCGCATCTGATCGTTAGAGAGTTTTAGCAGGTCGCGTCCTTGAAAAATCACCTCACCATTTTCAATTTTGCCGGGTGGTGAGGGAATCAACCTCATGATGGAAAGGGCGTGTACGCTTTTGCCGCTGCCGCTTTCACCAACCACGCCGAGGGTTTCACCTTCGTGGAGTTTATAGGAGACATCGTTCACGGCATAAACGACGCCCTCCTGAGTATAAAATCGAGTGACGAGGTTTTTTACCTCCATTAACACGCCCAAAGGAAGTCCTCCTTACCATTTTTCCGATAAATATAACAGATGTTGTCCCAAATGTTATAAAAGTTTGTGCAATCTTGCAGGCTATGTCAAATCGAATCTTCAGGTATGTTACTATTTTCACAACCTTTAGGTTCAAAATAACGAGGGCGCTCCACTTGCTGCGCCCCCGACAAGACTTATATGGTTGATTCCCTTTACGATGCCACGACGGTTTGTGTAGCGATCATCCCTTTAAGAATGCGTTCCATCGCCATGGTGTGACAGCAAACTCCTCGACTGTGGAAGAACGAGCAGGTACAGTCCCAGCCACCGTCGTGATAATTGATGATGTGGTCGCCGTTATCACCTTTGAACGAGACTTCAAAAGCCTGCATCTGGATACGATCCGGTTCATCGGCATATCGCTTCGCCTTCTCTACGTCGCTGACCACGTTCTGTCCGGGCGCGTAGGGCAGCGGGTTACGCTTGAGCATCGGGCGGAAAATCCGCTCCAGCGCCATGATGTGCGGGCAAATGCTGTGGGTTCGGAAACCGGGGCAGGTGCAATCCCAACCATCTGCGCCCAATGTCACCGAGTAGACGTTGTTGTCGCCGCTAAATTGCGCTGTGAGCGAGTTGAAGGTGATCCGATCACGCTCTTCGGCGTACCGCTTGGCTTTTTCGATCTTGCCGATCATCCCGTAATCCATGATGAACGTCCTCCTTGTAGAAACTAGCTTTTCAGATCAAACAAAAAAGCACGCGGGTTTTCGACGTTAAGACCGCGTGCTTTAGGTGTCGCTTTGTGAATTGTGAACTAAACTTCGAAGGCAACATTCCACATCCTATGTGCCAACTTTAACTCAGTTTATGCCAAGATTAAGCGAATGTCAACAAAAGAAGTACCTTTGATCATGAGCATTTCCGACAATCCTAACTTGGTGACGTTGGGATGAAGAATGCGCCGAGAATCGCATTCTTGGCTACAATAAAGAAGCACGAGGAGGACGCCCATGCGCCGATTTTTCGCATTCATCCTGCTGCTTATTTCCGGTATGGCGTTGATGCTGTTTCCAGCAACGGCGCAGACCGTCATCCCCCCGACCTTCACACCCTTACCCAGTTCTACGCCTGTCCCGACGATTACCATCATTCCGCCGTCGTACACGCCGCCCGGATGCTTTGCGCCGCTTGGCTTCGCGCCGGGTACGGTGGTGGTGCTCACGCCCGGAGTCAACGTGCGCAACCTCCCTTCGCTGTCGGGCGCTGTGGTCAACTATTACGTCGAAGCCACCGTGCTAACGATTACCGATGGACCCATTTGTGCCGATGGCTATAACTGGTGGCGAGTGCAAGGCGCTGGCAATCCCGGTTGGGTCATCGAGGGCAGACCGGGTCGGTACTTCCTGACGAGCATATCCGGGACTCCCGATCCATCCACGCTGTGCTATCCGCCCGTAGAGTTGATCGTGGGCGAACGGGCACGGGTGATTACGGGCATTCGGGTTCATACCCGTGCGGAACTGGCGTCGCTGGTCATGACGGTTGCCCCACGCGGCAGCCTGCTCGAAGTGCTGCGCGGTCCGGTTTGCGCCGACAACCTG
>DATGQJ010000482.1:0-4599 GCA_035304265.1 Oceanobacillus sp. | reverse complement strand
GTTCAGCATCAGGTTGTTCCGTCACAATCGGCTCCAACAGTTGCAGCAACCGATCTTCTTCGGCGGTCAACGTGTCGAGCATCTGCTTGAAACGTGGATCGTTACCGGAAAGCGCCACCGCCTGTTCCAGCCAGTATCGAGCAGTGGAAAGGTCGCCCGCAAGTTGATACGCCGTTCCGAGTTCGGCATACATAACCGGATTCTGGGGATCGAGCGCCACCGCTGTAATCAACGCCTCTAGGCTGCCCTCATAGTCATCGATCTGGCGCAGATGCAATCCCTGTAACAGCCGCGCCGTGGGATTATCCGGCGCTAACGCGACGGCATCCTCAATCCATGCGCCGCCATCTTTCCCTTGCATATCTCGCGCAAACCCCACGTATGCCAATGCCTCTGGTATGGGTTGTATGCTAGCAGCGTGAGTAAACGCGAGTTCAGCGAACGCCCATAGATCGTACCCCGCCATGACCGAGCCAACCCGCAGCCCAAACGCCGGATCATCGGAACTGTTCCGCAGAATTTCGATCAATTCATCTGTGAGAGGAACATAGGCGGGTTCGTTACCCGCAATGGTCAAATGCTCGATAGCACTATTCGGACTCACCGCCGCCTGTATCAAGCCCAGTTGTAAGTTTACCCAGGGATCATTCGGGGCTAATGAAGCGAGATGGTCGAGCGCGTCGTTGGCGCTTGCCCAATCCTGTATGTCAATCGACGCCTGCGCAATATCGCGCAGCAGAATAACGTCGTGTCCCCCTTGCGCCGCTGCCCGCCAGTAGGGAAGCGCACGGGTAATGTCGCCACTTTCGCGCCACAAATCGCCTGCCAGCCGCAGCAAATCCGTAGACCAGCCGTCGCGCAGGGCAATCGCTTCGACGCGATAAAGCGCCTGTATGGGGCGTCCGCTTCTGCGCGAAGGCAGATTAAACTCCCCGACTACGGTTTCCGGTTGGTTCGCATTCAGGATATATAAAACGAGGAAAACTTCGACGAGCGCCAGAATCGGAAGAAACGGCAGCCAGCGCCACAGTTTGCGTTCCCGCATTATCCCGGCGTGCCGCTCAACGCGCTCCTGACGACCTGTTCAACTTCGTCGGAAGTAAATGGCTTGACAAGATAGCTGTGAACACCATGCAGTTTGCCAACTAGACGATTGGCGGGATCACCGTAGGCAGTGATGACAATCACAATCGGCATGGTGCCGCCGGACTCGCGCTGGCGTTCTTTGATGCTTTCCAACACCTGCCACCCCGTGACATCCGGCAAGCTGATGTCCAGCAATACCAGATCGGGATTCATCTCGCCATAACGGGCGAATGCGCGTTGACCATGACTCTCGTGCGCGGTGGTAATGCCCATGCGCTCAAGCGTCGCCGCCAGCACTTCCGCTAGCTCTACCGTATCCTCGATGATCAGCGCCGAGGGGGTGCTCCGCGTCCGAGTTTCATTGACAGGCTGTGGGATGACTTCAATTTCTGCGGTTGTGCGCGAGGCATCCTGCACATCGCTACTATCTGTGCCTTCCGCAGGAATCACCACCGGAGCAATCAAGCCAGTTTCTGCTAGTGGTGCGCGGCTGACTGAACCTTCGCGGACACGCGGACCGACAGTAGTCTGGCGCAAATCGGCGGATTCACGCGCCTCCTGTGAGTTCGGTGCCCCTTCCGCCAATTCATCGTTTATAATGGCGCTGTGGATAACCCGATCCATCTTCAACATCGCCTTGGTATGATGATGATTCATATGAAGTATAACATACCCTTGCTAAATCATTACATAATTCGTCGTCAGTTTGCACAGAAAACTGTGCTTTATATATAAACGTTGACAAAAGCGAAAAAGTTCCATGTCCACCCTTGCGCTCGAACATCTTACGACACTCCAACTCTTGCATAACGGAGATTGCAGCCTGATTGGAGTAGCGTCTGATCTCACCGTTTATGTCGAAGAGGTGTATGGAGAGGAAGGATGGTTGGCGCAGTCGGCGTTTACACTGGATGGCGCAATGGTGACATCTGTCGATGAGGATTTTGGAGCAAAGACCGAGCTATCTCCCCTGCCACTTCCGGATAGATTGGTCGAGCCGCAGCGGGGCTGGCATACCATGGTGCTCAACTTCACCGGAGCGCGGCATTTCGGATTACGTGGTCCAGAACGACTCGACGATCTGGTGCGCCCGTTTTCCGTCCCGGAAAAAATCGCGCTGGTCAACCTGCTTGAACTCGACATCATGCCGCCGATGCTGCTCGGACTTGCCGAAAGCTATGTCCTTGCCGAAGCACTGATCACCCCACCCAATGAATTTGTGGTTTGCAGGCGGGTAAGGGTGGCTTACGCGCTGCCGGAAGAACGGGTAGACGAAACCGGAACGCCCTATGACTACGATACGCTGGTGCTTTACGTCGCTCATATCTTCAACCCCACCGCCGAGCAGGAACCGCCATTATCAGACGTGCTTCAGGGAATAGCAGGAGTTCGCCTTTATCGCCCGATGGACTGCCTGATCGCACAGGATCACTTGTTTCTGGCGGACGGTGGAGACGAACAACGGAACAGCGCCGTCCACGTGCTGCGTATTCTTGACGGCGAACGGCACCTATCCCGCGAAGAAAAGCTCAAGAAAAAACTCTACGGTTGAACCATGAGACGATCCCTCTTCATACTCGCCGTTACCCTCGCATTGAGTATCGCCGCCCACAGTCAGGGCAGCCTGAATGAGATTTGCCCTGTGGCTGGTATTCAACAGGCAGGTCCCGGTTTTCAACCCGGCGGTATCATCCTGACCTCGTTTGACCGGACGGCGCTATGGGTATACGACATTGACCGCCAGCGGCGCTACCCCCTGCCCGATACCGCGCCCTGCGGAAGCAACTGCCGTCTCTCGCCTGATGCACGCTGGATTACCTACTTCAACAACGCCATCAATACCTATAACAAAATGCGTCTCGACGGCACCGGACGCACGATGATTTCCGAATACGCCACTGATGTCGATTGGTGGTCGGAAGGTACATTTCTTATCTGGACACCGGGGCATCAGGCATATCTTCAAACTGAAGGCAGCACAGAACGCCAGTATCTCAACGTCGATGGGGTGATCTCGGTACAACCGGGCGGACATTGGGGACTGCTGGTTGAACAAAACGGTGATGGATTCAAACGCGCATTAATCAATCTCGAACTGCGCGATCTGGTGGGCGTTGGCGACGGGCGCGTAGAACTAGGAGAAGATCGCCCCTATTTTAATGCTCAATCATGGTCGCCGGACGGACGTTGGCTGGCATATGTCGCCCCCACCATTGACGAAGACGATAGGGTCATCGGAACCGAAATCTACGGCATCGCTCCGGGCGATAGCGAACCGACACAATGGACAGACCTGACATCGGTATATGGCGCGACCCGCATCAATGGCATTGCTGTAGGCGAACTCAGTTGGTCGCCAGACAGCCGACACATTGCCTTCTGGGTGCAGGAATTGACACGCTCCGATCCGGCAGCCAATACGGGGAACGCCGTTATCCACGTACTCGACGTGGAGACGGGCGAAACCATATCCTACTGCGGCTACGCGACCACCGAACACACTCCGAACCCACCGCGCCTCGTCTGGTCACCGGATGGAACGCACCTTGCCTTTGGCGGCAACGTTCCCGGCGATGATCGTGGTTATCTACTGCTCGTACTGGATATTTCGACAGGCACATTCACCGAGTTGAGCGAAGGTATCTATCCGGCGCTTGGCACGCCAGAGGTCATCGCCTGGGGACTTCCACCCGGATGATGACGTTGAGACTTTGGCGGGGATTGCGAAACCTGCCCGACGGCGATCCGATTTTTCGACGTGGAGCGCAAAATCACCAGTCACGGGGTCGCTGGATGTTGTATCTGGACAATCTTTCATCGCTGGTAGTGATTGCCGTTATCATCGCTTACATGCGGGCAAGCCTGCTTTCTCTGTCAACAGGGCTAAGCCCGGTTATTCTGATCGGCGGTTTCATCATTCTAGGGGGAACTGTTCATGGGGTGGAATGGGCGCTCGCCATCAGCGATACCGTAGCACAAGCGCGATCAAGCCACCTGCTCGATCTTTTGTCTACAACTCCGCGTGGCGCAATCGGCGCTGTCTGGTCGCTTGCCTTAAGTCAGATTCACCGCGCGTCCAGCTTCTATAGTCGCTATAGCAAGCGACGGAGGATATACCTCAGTTTAGGAACGCTGCTTCTTGTGTTCATTATCGTACTCGGCGTTATGGTACTCCCCACAAGCAGCACGAACACACAATCCTTCTTCGATCTAAATGCGCTGTTCGTCGGGGTTTTGAGCAGTTTCGCCCTGCTCGCTGCAACGTACATGGATTACATTCAATCCATCGTTATCAGCTTACTCACGGGCATGATCGCCCCAAGTTTCAGCCGCCAACGATTCGACGCACAGGTCATAGGACTAGGTGGCTTTTTCGTCGCCCAGTTCGGCACCTATCTTGTTACCTTTCTGGTCTGCATTCTGATACTCCCGACCATCGGGCGTATGTTTGACATTGACAGCCTCACACTCGAACTGGTTCTGCTGTTGCCGCGCCTGCTTGTATTCTTTCTG
>DATGQJ010000481.1:0-5980 GCA_035304265.1 Oceanobacillus sp. | reverse complement strand
GCGCCAGACTCGCAGAGGAGAAGCGCCTAAAACTCGCGCTGCGCCCTGAACGTTTGGGGGAATGCCGCGAAGTGATGGCAGGATGCTGCGAACGACGAAGGGCATAGCGACCAGTGTATGTGCCAGCGGAATCAAGGCGGGCGATGTTCGCAGGTTCAGCGGCGGCTCGTCAAGAGCGATGATGTAGCCGAAGCCAAGTGTCACCGCGCTGGCTGCCAATGGGAGCATGAACACCGGGTCAAGCCAGCGTACAAGACGTGCAGATCGATTTGAAAGTAGGTAGGACGTGATCAAACCGAGCGTCACCGCCAGCGCCGTTGTTGCCAGCGCGAAGATCAGCGAGTTACCAACGGCGGTCAGCGGGGGCGTGAAAAGGACTGAATCGCGCGGGTTGGTGCTTAACAGGGCGTAGAAGCGGGTGGTCAAGCCTTCATCACTTGATGTAAACGAGCGCACGACCAGCGCGAACAAAGGCGCAAACAAGAGCATCACCATCAACAGCACGTTGGCGATGACGAACACGCGCTCTCGAATGCTGCGCGGGGTTCGTGTGACTGTCTGTGCTGCCTGTAGGTCGGTTGCCGTCTGGCGTTGCAATCGTGTGTAGATGAGCATGAGGACGAACATAAAGCCGATCTGTATCAACGAGAGCGCCGCCGCCACTTGCAGGTTGAACAACCCCGTCACCTGACGATAAATCTCGACCTCGATAGTGGCGAAGCGTGGTCCGCCAAGAATGAGTACAACCCCAAAACTGGTGAAGCAAAAGATGAAGACGAGAATAGATGCCGCCAGCAGCGCAGGACGGAGCAAGGGTAGTCGTACTTCCCACCATAAACGCCAGCCATGCGCACCAAGCACCCGCGCCGCTTCTTCGATTCGAACGCTCTGGTTCGCCCAGAAACTGCTGATGATACGCAGCGCGACGGCGTAGTTATAGAAGACGTGAACGATCAGGATGATGGTCAACGTGCGTTCAAGTTCGATGGGCGGGGCGGAGAATCCGAAAAGCGACATCAACCCTTGATTGAGCACGCCGCGCGGACCGATGAGCGCCGAAAATGCCGCTGCGACCACGACGGTTGGGAGCACAAATGGAAGCGTCGCCAGTGATAACAGCAGCGACTTGCCCGGAAAATGATAGCGGGTAAACACGTATGCGCCGGGTAATGCCAGACCAACCGTCAAGAGCGTCGAGATGGTTGCCTGCCCGACGGTGAACCAGAACGTGCTGCGATAGTAGTCCGTCGAGAGAATGCGGGTGAATCCACTGAGGTCAAGCTGCCCTTCCGGTGCAAGGCTGACCGTAAAAATGGAAAGCAGCGGATAGAAAAAGAAGACCGCAAGAAAGAGGAGTGGTGCAAGCAGCACCACTCCACGTACAAGTCTTAACGCAGTACGGTTTCGGTCCATTCCTGTATCCAGCGCTCGCGGTTCTCGTCAATTTCGTCAATGTCCACCGTCACCGCCTGTTCGGGGATAGAAGCGTACTCTACGAACACTTCTGGTAATTCTGCATCGGGGTTCACAGGGAAGACGAACATGTTGAGGGGCATGTCTTCCTGAAATTCGCGGCTCAAGAGGAAATCCACAAATTGCTGTGCTGCCGCTTCATTGTCGGTTCCCTGTAGAATGCCAGCGAATTCGATTTGACGGAAGCAGGTATCCTCTGCCACGATTGCGCCCGTTGGCGCGGTGTCGGGCGGTTCTGGCAGGAAGTAAACTTCGACAGGCGGGCTGCTGGCGTAGCTGACCACCAGCGGGCGTGTCCCCTGACTTTCTACACTGCCGCTGAACTGCCCGTAGTAAGCGTCCGACCAGTCTTCCGAAATGTAAACGTCGTTTGCCACCAGATCAGCCCAGTAGTCGAGATAGGTGTAATCGCCATCTTCGCCAAAGACTGAGATGGTGGTGAGCAGGAAGGCGAGACCGGGCGAAGATGTGGCTGGGTTTTCTACCGCCAGTAACCCTTCGTAGGCAGGATCAGTCAACTCCTGAAGTGACTGCGGAACAGGCAGATCGTTTTCCTCGAAGTAAGCGACATCGTAGTTGAGACACACGTCGCCGTAGTCTATCGGCGTGACACGGTGCTCGGAATCGACGATGAATTCTTCCGGTACATTTTCCAGTGCCGGGGATTCGTAGGAAATGAACAGGTCGGCGTTCAGAGCGCGGGTAAGGAAGGTGTTGTCGATTCCATACATCACATCGCCCAACGGATTTTCACGGCTGAGGATGGACTGGTTGACCAGTGTGCCTGCGTCACCTAAACGCAGGACTTCGACGGTGATTCCGGTTTCTTCTTCAAACGCCTGCATCACCGCTTCGCTGTAATTGAAGCTGTCGTGAGCGATGACGGTGAGCACGTTGTCCTGTGCCAGCGCCGGAGAGACGCCAAGCGCCAGAACAAGCAAGCTCAATAGCAAAATGGACTTCACTGGATGCTCCTCCTTGTATGCAGGGGAGACCCGCTCAAGCAATGCCGGAAACGAAAACCGCCCCGGTAGGGGCGGACGAATTTCTCGGTACGCTCTCCCTACGCCGGTATTACCCGGATCAGGTCAAAGGGTCGGTGCGGCTTTACGCACCCTCTCAGCCCGCTTGCGCGGACCCCCCTGGCTGTGCTATACGATTAAGGGAAGTATAACACGCGGAATTCGAAGTTGCAAAGGTTACGCTAAGACCATTTCTGCAAGGTAGTCCTCGAATTTCCCCGCATTGCAGGCGTCGATATAGCGCAGGAACTCTCCACCGGCGACGGGGTAATCAGGGTAACAGCTTGTGGGATACGCGCCGCGTGGGGCATGAGCGATGTAGGTGATGCCGGGGGAAGGAATGAGCAGCCCATCGGTGGATCGCTCGCATTTTTCTACGATGCGCTCGACGGTGACGATGACCGTGTCCGCGATGTAGACCAGTTCCATATCGACGCCGAGATTGTTGTTCAGTTTCACGTTGCCGTCGGCGTCGCCTTCAAGCCCATGGAGCACAGCGACATCGCATTTGATGGCGGGGAACGCCATGAGTTCTTCGCCGGAATAGGGATCGATTACGGTTTTTACGTCCGGGCGAAGACGGGGCAAGTCCGTGCCGATCCATGCGTTCGAGGGCATGAAGCCGACGCCCGCTGTTTTGGCGCGGATACCCATCGCAAGGCTGGCTTCGGTCTCTTCGAGAATATGGATGTCGCCACGATTGGCGGCTTCGGTGAACATCGGCGCAAGCCCGAACGATTCCAGACCAAAGTATGCCGAGCGCACGGTTTTCACGCAGCCCGCGCCGACCAGTAGATCGGATTCGTAGCCCGCTGTGAAACAGAGCAGCGTCAGGTCTTTGGGGCGCGGATTTCGTCGCAGAAGTTCGCGGACGAACGCCACCGGACGACGATAGACGGTCATGCCGCCGAGCGCGAGGGTCATCCCATCCCGGACGAGGGCGGCAGCTTCAGCGAGGGTGATGTGTTGGGTCATCGTACAATCCCTATCCTCGGCAAATACCCGGCGAACATTGCCGAGCAAAGTTACTGTCGCTACAAAATAGAGTACGGTTTCGATTTGATTGCATTTTCGAATCTCGCAAGAGCTGCATACTACGCGCAGGCTAGGTTAACACAAAATCAGGCGTTTTTGACTGCTTTTTCAGCACCAACGGAACTATCAACTTCTCTCGTCGCACCAGAATATTTCTCACCCATTTCTAAAGATTTGTCTTCATTTTTCTTACTTTTCTGTCATATGTGCAGAATAGATGAAACTGAATCGGCAGGTTTAAGGAGATTCCATCAAACCCATTCCAATCTCATACTAAAGGAGGATATGTGCTATGCGACTCAGACGAATGCTGCTGCTCCTTTCGATTGCGTTGCTTATCACAGTAGGTTCTGCCTATTTGCCCTCGTGGGCACAGGAAGAATCGTCTTCCATTCAGCTACCTGAATTACTGCTCTTCGCGGATTATCCGTCTCGTGTCATTGACATCGGTGAGGTTGTTACGCTAGACCTCAAGCTCCGCACTGACTCGACCCCTCAACTAGCTGAGCTTGCAATAGAAAACCTACCGGAAGCATGGCGAGCGACCTTCCGTGGTGACGGACAAATCATCAACTCCGCTTTTGTCTTGCCCGGAACCGACTCCACTGTTCAGTTACAGATCGAACCGCCCCCCGATATTGAACCCGGCAGCTATCGGTTTACTGCGCTGGCTCGCAGCGACGACGCAGAATCGTTGCTCCCTGTCGAACTGACGGTTCAGGAACGGGTTCCATCGAGTCTCGAATTCGATGTCGAATTGCCAATGGTGCGGGGCAGACCAAACACCACCTTCCGGTTCAATACGACTTTGCGGAATGAAGGGGATGAAGACCTGACGGTTGATCTGTTGGCGCAATCACCGCCTGCCTTTACCGTTGTCTTTAAGTCTGGTGGGCAGGAAGTGACCAGCGTTCCGATTGAAGCCAATGGATCGGAGCGGATTAGTGTCGAGGTCAGTTCCCTTGTCAACCTTGTTCCGGCTGGTGTCTATCCGGTGACGGTTCGCGCTCAGAGTGGCGAGGTGGAAACATCGACAGAGCTTGCCGTCGAAGTTGTGGGGCAACCGTCGCTGTCATTAGTAACGCCGGATGAGCGCTTGTCGGGCGATGCCGAAGCAGGCGTTGAAACGACGTACAGCTTCATTTTGCACAATAATGGCTCTGCCCCCGCACGCAATATCTCGATGAGTTCAACACCTCCCAGTGGTTGGACGGTGACATTCGAGCCTGAAGAGATCGAAGCAATTGAACCGGGGCAGTTTGCAGAAGTTACTGCGCGGATGCGTCCATCCGAGAAGGCGATTGCGGGTGATTACATGGTGACTTTCCGGGCACAACCAGAAGGGAGTTCGTCCGAGACGCTTGAATATCGCGTGACGGTACGCACTTCAACCGTATGGGGTGCTGCTGGTGTCGCATTGATCGCGGTTGCTGTTGGTGCAGTCGGTCTCGCCGTCGCCCGATTTGGTCGCCGTTAAGTGTGGAGAGGGTGATATGAGCGAGATAGTGATTGATGCCCAGAATTTGACCAAACGGTATGGCAAGTTTGTCGCTGTAGACTCGCTCAACTTAGCAGTGGAAAAGGGTGAAGTCTTTGGGTTGCTGGGGCCAAATGGCTCCGGCAAAACCACGAGTATCCTTATGCTGCTGGGGTTGACGGACCCGTCGTCCGGGCAGGTGCGCGTCCTTGGATTTGATCCGGTTCGCCAGCCCCTTAGCGTAAAGCGACACGTTGGCTATCTGCCAGACCAGATCGGTTTCTACGATGGGTTAACAGCGCGAGAAAACCTGTCTTACATCGCGCGGCTCAATGGTTTATCTCGTAAGGACGCTAAGCAGCGTATCGAAGCCGCTGTTGAACGTATGGGCTTGACATCAGTGATCGATAAGAAGGTGAAAACCTTCTCTCGCGGTATGCGGCAGCGACTTGGCGTTGCCGAATTGCTGCTGAAACAACCGCAGATCATCATCATGGATGAGCCGACTCTGGGACTGGACCCGGAAGCCGCGCGAATGTTCCTGCAACTCATCCGCGATCTGAAGGAAACCGAAATCACGATCCTGTTGTCGTCACACCTGCTGCATCAGGTACAGGAAATCTGTGATCGTGTTGCCTTATTCCATCGCGGGACGGTAGTGCTAACAGGTACAGTCAGTGAACTGGCGCAACGTGTTCTTGGCGGTGCATACCATATCAAACTTCATGCCGATGGCTCACCGCAGCAATTGGAGGAGGCTTTGCGTACCGTGCCCAACGTGGTGAATGTGCGCTTCAACGGGCATGAGGAAATTGTGCTTGAGACAACCGCCGACGTTCGCGCTGAAGCCGCAAGCGTTGTTGTCCAAAAAGGCGGCAAATTGAAATCGCTCGACATCGAACAGCCGAATCTGGACGAGATTTACACGCATTATTTCCAGGAGGTGGAGCATGTTACGGCAGCTTAACCTCCT
>DATGQJ010000480.1:0-3333 GCA_035304265.1 Oceanobacillus sp. | reverse complement strand
ATGCCGCCGCTCAACCTCTCGCCTGAGTCGCTGCCGGAGATGACGCCCACGCCGCTGCCGACGGCAGTACCGTTGGAGCAAACCGCCGAAGCGACTTCTGAAGCCACTGCCGAAGCGGAAGCAGAACCGACTGAAGAAACTGAGCCGACTGAAACGGAAGAGACCGAAGAAGCGGCGGAACCAACTCCTACTGAAGCCGAACCGACTGAAGCGCCAACCGAGGAAGCCGCTACTGAGGAACCAACGCAGGATACGGTGGGACGGTTCGCGGCGACGGCAACCGCTCTCGCTGAGACAAGGCGCACGCCGACGACTTCACCCTAAAGCGAATTCTCATGGACACAAAAAACAGGGACACGATCATGTGTCCCTGTTGTTTTGAGATTATCGCGCTCGGTTACGGCGCTGCTCGATGCCGATCAAAATACCGACCAGAAACGTCCCTAAAGATGCGATCACGCCAAGCACCACCCGCGCCAACCCGCCTTCACGCCGCTGCTGCGGCACGGGTGCTGGCGCAGCCGTTTGTGGCGTGAGCGGTTGCGCCACGTAAATCTTCTTCTCCGGTATCGCCGGTTTCTTTCCCGGTTGCCCGCGTTTTGCCTCGTTGACAAACATCGCGTTATCGCCCGGCACAATCTCCGCGCCGAACTTCCTTGCATACACCTGTGTGAATTCCGCACCGAACAGGAAAATGAAGGCAGAGTAGTAAATCCACACCAGCAGCACCACGAACGATCCCGCCGCCCCATAGGAAGAGGCAATGCTGCTGCTGCCCAGATACAGCCCGATCAGATACTTACCTACCGAGAACAGCAGCGCCGTGACCGCCGCGCCCACCCACACGTCTTTCCACCGAATTTTCGCGTCTGGAAGCACTTTGTAGATCACGGCGAAAAGCAGCGTGATGACCACAAAGGAGATGCCAAAATTGATCAATTGTAGAACAGCTTCCGAGAAAGGCAGCCTGCTGAAGACCCATCCGTTTAATGCCGCAAGAATCGCGCTGATCACCAGTGAAACCAGTAGTAAAAAGCCAATACCCAGCACCATCGTGAAGGAGATGAAGCGGCTGCGCAGCATGTAGAGAATCCCTGAAATACCCGAAGTAGGCTTCGGCTGCACGCCCCAGACGGTGTTGAGCGCATCCTGTAGTTGCCCGAAGACCCCCGCTGCACCCAGTACCAGCGTCGCCACGCCGATGACGGTGGCAATCACGCCCGTTTCAGCTTGGTCGGCGTTGGCAACCATATCCTGAATAGCGGTTGCGGCTTGTGAGCCGACCAGACCCCGAATCTGATTATCGAGCTGCCCCTGCACTGCTTCCCGGTTCCACACTAATCCGGCGACGGAAACCACGACGACGATCAGTGGGGCAATCGAGAATGCCGTGTAATAGGCAAGCGCCGCTGCCAGACGCGGCGCTTTATCGGTGTTGAATTCGTTCCACGTATCACGAAGCAGTTCAAACAGAGTTTTCAACATCGCAGGTATCCGATCAATACATAATTTCAAATGTAATTATATAACAAAGCTTGCAAAAGGTTCAAGTTTGGTGAGAAAAGATTAATGCTGTTGATATTGTCGCAGGCTTCAACTAACCTTACACTGAACATAGAGACTAAAATTAGAAACAGAGTATGCCCATGTCTTTCATGCAGCGAAGAATCAACGATCAGAATAGACCACCTGACCCGTTTGCCGAACAACCTTCCACATCAGAAGCACCCTCGACTCCCTCCGAACAGTATCACGAAACGCACGGTGGTATTCCCACCAAGAAGCGGACTCCGCCGAAGATCGCGCATCTACGCAAGCTGCTGCGTTCGCGTGTGCTGAAAACCATCGACGAAGCCGACCACTGGAGTCGTGAAGAACCCGACAAGGAAGCGATCATCACCGAACGCCTCAAAGCGATTGTGGACAAGCTGGCGCAAGAAAAGCCTGAATTCCGGCTCACCCAGCAGGAATTCGCGGAACTGCGCGAAGCTATCCTCGATGACGTGCTTGGTTTCGGGGCGATTGAGCCGCTGGTGAAAAACCGCACTATCGCCGAGATTATGGTCAACGGTCCCGACATCATCTTCATCGAGCAAAAGGGACGGTTGTTTGAGTGTGAAATCGTGTTCGATGATGACGATCATGCGATGTGGGTTGCTCAGCGCATCGTCCGTCGTCTGGGGCGGCAGTTGAACCGCGAAAACCCGATGGCGGATGCCCGCCTGCCGGATGGTTCGCGCGTTCACGTTGTCACCGCGCCCTCGGCGCTCTGCGGCACCACCATGAGCATCCGCAAGTTCCCGGATAAGCGCCTCACGATTGACGACCTGATCAAGTTCGGTTCGCTCAATCGAGAAGTCGCCGATTTTCTGGAAGCTTGTGTCGTATCGGCGATCAGCATCCTCGTTTCCGGCGGTACGGGTTCCGGTAAAACCACCCTGCTGAACGTCCTCAGCGGTTTCATCCCCGAAGACGAGCGTATCGTCACGATTGAAGACGCCGCCGAGTTGCAGCTTCATCAGCGGCACGTGGTTCGTTTGGAAACCTCGCCCCCGATTCCCGGTGGAGATGGCAAAACGGGGCAGCTTACCATCCGCGATCTCGTGCGTGGGGCGCTGCGTATGCGCCCGGATCGTATCGTCGTCGGTGAATGTCGTGGTCCTGAAGCCCTCGACATGCTACAGGCGATGAACACCGGACACGACGGCTCGCTGACCACCGTCCACAGCAACACCCCGCGCGACTCGGTTGCGCGTCTGGAAACGCTGGTGCTGATGGCAGGGATGGACTTACCGGTGCCTGTCGTTCGCCGTCAAATTGTGAGCGCCATCGGCTTGATCGTCCAGCTATCCCGCCTGAAAGATGGCTCGCGCAAGATCACGCAGATCACCGAAATTCAGGGTATGGAAGGCGAGCAGGTCACGCTGCAAGACATCTTTGTCTATCGTTTGCCGGGGCAGTCGGGCAACCAGCCCGCCAACGTCGGCGGCGGCAAACTCGAATCGACAGGCTTCCGACCCAAGTTCATTGACCGCCTCGAAGAGAACGGCTTTAGACTCAGCGGGCGCATCTTCGGCGCAGGACAAGGTCGCTTCGACAAATCTTAATCGTCGCTTAATTGCAGCCGCCCTCAAATCAGGGGCGGCTTTTTTTGTTCATGACCTGTTATCTGCGTTGGAGGGGAACTGCAATCAATCTTGACGGGTAGGTGAATCCAGTTCAGTACGCCCCTCTGCCCGTAATCCAGATGACGATAGTGCGAAGGATGATTTGAAAATCCAACCAGATCGAGTAATTGCGCACGTAGAATAAATCGTCCTCGATATGGAAACG
>DATGQJ010000479.1:0-4872 GCA_035304265.1 Oceanobacillus sp. | reverse complement strand
AATGAGGGGTACACCAATGCTACAACTTAGAGTGCGCTCTAAGTCAAGTATTCCTGCCCGAATTTCTAGGTTCATGCGGCTAGAGCGTGTCATGCACTCGACACCCCTCATCCCCCGGCCCCTTCTCCCACGCAAGCGGGGAGAAGGGGAGCGATCACCCGCGCTTTGTCCCTCTCCCACGTAAGCGGGGAGAGGGACGGCTTGCCTAAGCGAAGCGACGCAAGCAGGGTGAGGGGCAATCTCGACATCAACGTACATAACACGCTCTAGGTTCATGCAGCTAGAGTGTGTCTGAAAATCCTCGCGGAAGAAAAATCGCGGATATGCGCATGGGCAGACCTGCGTGTCTGCCCCTACCCACAAACGAGTCTTGTAGGGGCGCACCTACGTGTGTGCCCAGCGAACCGTCGCAACATCCAAATTTCCAGATAGGCAGAGCGTCCTATGCACTCGACACCCCTCATCCTTCAACGATCACCCGTGTGATGTCCCCCTCCCGGTTTACGTGGACGGCTTGCCTGAGCGAAGCGACGCAAGCAGGGTGAGAGGTAATCACGACATCAATGTACATAACGCGCTCTGCCTATCTGGAAATTCGGATTTTCTTCCGTAGAGTTCCCATCGGGCGCACACACAGGTGCGCCCCTACGCGGCGGATGTGCAAGGTTGCGACGCACACGTAAGGATGCCCCACGAAAGTCTGTAGGCAGACATGCGTATCTGCCTATTCTAGAATATATGTTCTCTAATCGTATTCGATGCGGTATAATACAATCTCCAACCTGACCGCACAGTACAGTGATACGAGGGATTGTCTTATGTGTCGAAACATCAAGCCCCTGTTCAATTTTGAGCCGCCTGTGAACGACGAAGAAGTCCGCGCGGCGGCGTTACAGTACGTGCGCAAGATCAGCGGTTTCAACAAGCCGTCCAAAGCCAACGAGGTCGCTTTTTACGCCGCCATCGACGAAATCGCGGCAGCTTCAAGCAAACTGCTTGCCTCGCTCCAGACCAACGCGCCGCCGAAAAACCGGGAAGAAGAAGCAGCAAAGGCACGCGCACGGGCTGCGCAGCGATTCGCCGGATAAGCGCCTATGGCATTTGTGTTTGACGCGAGATCGCCGAACGCCCCATATGTCGAAATGATCTGGCATACTCGCAGCGAGGCGGCGGGAACGTTTATATCCAGCGCTGCGACCAACTGGGAAATCGTGATCGCCAAGTTCGACGGCAAAACGATGGTTGCCGCGCGAGGTCCAGAAACCAGAGCATCGGAAGCCGACTTCCCCGCCGACGCCGAGTTCTTCGGTATCACCTTCAAGCTCGGCACGTTCATGCCCCATCTTCCGGTAAAAACCCTGCTGGATAGACAGGACGCGGTGCTTCCCGAAGCGTCGAGCAAATCCTTCTGGCTGCACGGTTCTGCGTGGGAAATCCCGACTTTTGAAAACGCCGACGTGTTCGTCAACCGGCTCATTCGTCAGGGCATACTCGTGCGCGACCCGATGATTGAGGCGGCGTTACAGGGACACACGCCCGCGCTGTCGATTCGTTCCCTGCAATACCGCTTCGTGCAGGTCACGGGCTTGACGCACAAGCTGATTCAGCAGATCGAACGCGCCCGCCGCGCCGCCACGCTGCTTGAGCAAGGCACGTCCATCATAGACACCGCTTATGAGCTAGGCTATTTCGATCAGGCGCATCTCACCAATTCGCTCAGACGCTTCATCGGGAAAACGCCCGCCCAGATCGCCCGCATGAAACAGCCTGATTAGGCTGCGTTTTTTTCCAAGACCCAGTGATTTGACTGCGCTATGATGGTCTCATAGCTTACGAAATGCACAAGGAGAACCTCATGCGGAGAATAGTCGTCACTGAATTCATGTCGCTGGACGGCGTGATCGAAAACCCAATGTGGACGTTTCCTTACTGGAATGACGAGATCGCGCAATTCAAGGGCGAAGAGACATCCGACAACCAACCCTTGCTGCTGGGGCGCGTGACCTATGAGGGCTTCGCCGCATCATGGCCCAACCGCAAGGATGGAGACCCCGGCGCGACCTACTTCAACGGCACGCGCAAGTACGTGGTATCTAATACCCTGCAAGAACCGCTGGCGTGGAACAACTCGGTGCTGATCAAGGGCAACGTCGTGGACGAAATCACCAAACTCAAGCAGGAGGATGGTCCCGACCTCGTGGTGCATGGCAGCGGCAAACTCATCCAGACCCTGATGGAGCATGACCTCGTGGACACGTACCGCCTGCTGATCTATCCGGTGGTGTTAGGCGAAGGGCAACGCCTCTTCCTCGACCAGAATAAGCTCAAGCTGAAACTGGTTGACTCGCGCTCGTTTAGCTCCGGCGTTATCGGGCTGATCTACGAGCCGGATCGGGACAAGAAGGCGAAGTAACTGAAACCTCACCCCTGAGAAACCTCACCCCCCAGCCCCCTCTCCACTGCGTGGAGAGGAGGAGTCGAGCGAAGCGAGACGGGGGTGAGGTTGATCATTCGCGTTCAAAGCGTTCCAGCACTTCCTCGATTGCGCCTGCCATGTAAAACATCTGCTCCGGGATGTGATCGACTTCCCCATCCAAGATCATGCGGAAGCCACGCACGGTGTCGGCAATCCGCACGTAGCGTCCTTCGCGTCCGGTGAACTGCGTGGCAACGAACATTGGCTGTGTGAGGAACATCTCGATTTTGCGGGCACGCATCACTACCAGCTTGTCGTCCTCGCTCAGTTCGTCCACGCCGAGAATGGCGATGATGTCTTGCAGGTCTTTGTAGCGTTGCAGCACGTTCTGGACTTCACGCGCCGTCCGGTAATGCGCCTCTCCGACGATGCTCTGCGTCAGCATCCGGCTGTTGCTTTCCAGCGGGTCAAGCGCCGGGAACAGCGCCCGCTCGAAGATGGCGCGGCTGAGGGCAATCGTGCCGTCGAGATGCGTGAACACGGTCACAGGCGCGGGATCGGAGTAGTCGTCGGCGGGCACGAACACCGCCTGAAACGACGTAAGCGATCCGGTGGAAGTCGAGATCAGCCGTTCCTGTAAGCGTCCCATTTCGTCCGCCAGCGTGGGCTGGTAGCCTACCGCCGACGGCAGCCTTCCCAGCAGCGCCGAGACTTCCGCGCCTGCCAGCGAGTAGCGGAAGATGTTGTCGATGAACAGCAGCACGTCGCGTCCTTCGTCGCGGAAGTGCTCTGCCATAGTTACGCCCGTGAGCGCCACCCGCAGACGCACACCGGGTGGCTCGTTCATCTGCCCGTAGACCATGACGACCTTATCGAGCACGCCAGCGTCGCTCATGTCGTGGTACTGCTGCGTACCTTCGCGCGAACGCTCGCCCACGCCGACCAGCACCGATAACCCGTCGTGCTGCATGGCAATCGAGTGAATCAGTTCCATGATGACGACGGTTTTACCCACCCCTGCGCCGCCGAAGATGCCAGTCTTGCCGCCTTTGCGAATCGGCGCGAGCAGGTCAATCGCCTTCAAGCCAGTTTCCAGCACTTCGACGTTGCGGTATTGTCCGGCGTATTCGGGCGCTTCGGCGTGAATAGGGCGAAGCGGTATTTGCGGCGGCAGGTCGGTTTTCCTGTCGATGGGCTGACCGAGTACGTTGAAGATGCGCCCCAGCGTATCCTCACCTACCGGAACCGTGATCGGCTGTCCGGTGGCGTAGACGGGTTCGCCGCGTCGCAAGCCGTCGGTGCTGCCCATCGCGACAGCGCGGGCGCTGCGATTGCCCATCAGGTTTTGCACCTCAAGAATCAGGTCGTCTTCGCCTTCGCGCTTGACGACCAGCGCGTCGTAGATGCCGGGTAGCTGCGAGCCGCTAAACTCGACATCGACCACCGACCCCATAATCCGCAGAATGCGTCCTTCACCTGTGACCATGACCTTCCTCCTCGTCTTCCCTTCCGGTTGGCGTGGTGGTTGGTCTTCGAGCAGGGCTTCGACGCGAGCAAGCTGGGCGGCGATCTCGTCAAGCTGACCGCGCAGTGTGTCGCGCTGCGATTGCAGCATGGCGCGAAACTGGTCAGGGTCGGGCGGTTCATGCAGCAGCGAACCGATGGCTTCCAACGAGAAGCCAAGCGCCTTGTAGTCGGCGATGCTGCGGGCGACTTCGATCTGCTCGGCTTCGTAGTAGCGGTAGCCCGTAAACGGGTCTACGAACGACGGCTTGAGCAGCCCGATCTCGTCATAGAAGCGCAGCGTGACGGCGGAAACCCCGCACAGACTGGCGAACAACCCTATCCTGAACATATGCCCTGTGATGATACCCCACGCTCACCACAGTAAACACCTTCAGGTAAGGTGAAAGTCAAGGGGTTGGCGGCGGCAGTTTTGAACCACAAAGGAATTTCCCCATATTTGAATGGCGGCGCGGACACGACATCCGTCGTGTCCCTACAACGTGTTTGATTGTGAAGGTGCGGTTGATTGCAAATTATCATAAAACGCGGACGAAATGTGGTCATTTTGGACGGCATTTTGGACCAAAATCTGCCTACTGGCGGCTGCTTGAGCAAGGTTTTCGCAGCAAATTTAGCAAACTTCTGTAGAATGAACACAACGTCGCCTTCAGCCCAGAGGACAATCCGCCATGAATCCCCCATTGCAGCCCGGCATGACCGTTGGAACCTACACCCTCACCGAACATCTGAATGACTATCAATCCAACGGTATCATGCTGCCCACGTGGAAAGCACACGACGGTCAAGACTACGTGCTGCGTATGGAACTGCTGGTCAACCGTCATGGCGATTACTGGCACACCGCCAGCATCCCCTACGAGTCCAAAGCCTACGGAATCGGACATCTCGCCGCCAGCAAAGCCAAGCAGATCGATCCGCTGCTGGCACTG
>DATGQJ010000478.1:0-8310 GCA_035304265.1 Oceanobacillus sp. | reverse complement strand
CACATCACTGAGGTCAGGGGATAGTTTTCGCGAAATGGCTGGTCACCGCTAACGCAAAATTCCCGGCATAACCTCAGTGGGTTGCGGGCTGCTACGGCGACGACGCGGGCAGTGAATGGTAGGAATGAGGTTCATCATTCTCATCATTACAAGGTGTTTGAAATCAGTGGAAAATTGTAGGTGATCTGGCTGTAAAAGTCAACGTATTTGTTCAGGAACACATACGCCTTCTTGACGCACTACAGGGGCGGGTTTAGTATCGGTTTGAGATGGATGTTGAGCATTGTGAGAACGGATGATCGAAGTCAAAGGGTTGACCAAACGCTACGGTGATCGGGTTGCCGTCGATCACATTAGTTTTACCGCAAAATCCGGCGAAATCGTCGGATTGCTCGGACCGAACGGCGCGGGCAAAACCACCACCATGCGAATGCTGACAGGCTACATGCCTCCTACTGAGGGCACCGCCCGAATCGCCGGATTTGACATTCTGGAAGACTCGATGGAAGCGCGAAAGCGGGTGGGCTACCTGCCGGAGCGTGTCCCCCTTTACCCCGATATGACCGTGAGAGGCTACGTGACCTTCTGGGCGGAACTGAGAGGCATTCGCAGACCGCGCAAGCAAGTCGATGCCGTGTTGAAGCGCGTACAGATGATGGATCGCCAGCATCAGCTTGTGCGCAATCTCTCCAAAGGACTGCGCCAGCGGTTGGGACTGGCTCAGGCATTGGTGCATAACCCGCCGGTCATCATCCTCGACGAGCCGACCATCGGTATCGATCCGCAGCAGGTGATCGAAGTACGCGAGAGTGTGCGTGCGCTGGGCGAAGATCACACGGTGCTGTTCAGTACCCACATCCTCTCGGAAGCCGAACAAGTCTGTGATCGAGTGCTGATTATCAATGAAGGGCGCATTGTGGCGCAGGGCAAACCATCCGAACTGCGCCAGCGGCTTGAGCCGAAAACTCATCTGCACGTCGTAATTGGCGGGGCAACCGAAAAACAGGCGCAAAAACTCTTAAAAGCGATTCCCGGTGTCGAAAACGTCATCCGCGAGGGTGAAGGATTTACGCTGATCGTGGCAAGCAACCGTGATATTCGCGGGGAAGTCTCATCACAGGTGATGCAAGCCGGATACACGCTGCTCGAAATGCACCAGGAGACCAGTTCACTCGAAGACATCTTCCTCGAAGTTGTAGGCAAGTCGTCATGAATACGCTGACTATTTTTCGCCGTGAGGTTGGGCAGTATTTCAGCACGCCCTTCGCTTATCTGATCGCTGCTGCTGTGCTGCTGTTCACGGGGTTACTCTTCAATCGAAATCTGACACAAGCGGCACAGCAAGCCATCCCCGTCGATCCTGCCTTCATTCCATCCGTATTGTCGTTCACGATGATCTTTTTCGCGCCGCTGCTGACGATGCGGCTACTGGCGGAAGAACGACGCGAAGGCACGATGGAACTGCTGCTCACGTCGCCCGTTGACGAGGGCAGTATCGTCGCGGGGAAATTTCTAGGCGCGTGGTTCTATTATTCGGTGCTGCTGGCGCTGACGTTCGTCTATCAATTTGCGCTGCTCGCCATCAGCCAGCCGGATTTGGGGCATACCTTCTGCGCCTACATCGGCATCTGGCTCTATGGCGGAGCGACGATGGCGGTAGGAATGCTGTTTTCTGCGCTCACCGAAAACCAGATCGTTGCCGCCTTCCTGAGTATGATTGCCCTGCTGCTGCTGTGGCTCGGTGATTCGGTTGGACAGCTTATCACGAACATCGACGTGGCACGGGTCATCCGAACGCTGACGCTGCAAGGACATTACTCGACTTCGTTCGCTGTTGGGCTGCTGCGTGGGGAAGATGTCGCATTTTTCGCAGGGATCATCACGGTACTGATTTTTCTCACTATCCGTATCGTCGCATCGAACAGGTGGCGCTGATGCGAAGCAGAAGCAACACAATCACCCTCACCCGTAGTCGTGTTGCCCATTGGGGCAGCATGTTCGGCTCGGCAGCGCTGGTTGCCGGAATCCTCGGCTTCATCTGGCAAGGTAACCTGAGCGACATCGTGATCGCCACGTTCGCATTCGGCATCGCAGGAATCGCGCTGTGGGCAATCCTCGCGCCGCAAGATTTCACGGGATTCATCACCGGCAGGCGCGTGCGATATGGAACGGTGACGTTCTTCTCGACACTGCTGCTGGCGGGAATCGTCGCGCTGGCTTACATCTTGTTGCAGCGTAATACGATCACGCTCGACATGACGCAGAACAACCGCTATACCCTGAGCAATGAGTCCATTGCCGTTCTGCAACGTGTCACACGCGACATTCAAATCACAGGGTTCTACACATCCCGCGCCTTAGCCGTGCGCGAAGTTGACGATCAATTCTTCCGTCTATACGAGACGGCGACGGATGGGCGTATCCGCCGCCAGTACATTGATCCTGAAGAAAATCCGGCACAGGCGAATGCGTTTGGCGTCACGCAGGATGGGCAGATCTTTATCTCGTATTTGAACGCAGATGGCACGGTAGACTTCAATACGCTAGCGCGTGTGCCGCGTGGTCCTCGGCAAGAACGTGACATGACTCAGGCGATTGCGCGACTGCTGATCGCGGGCACGATTAAAGTGTATTTCGCACAAGGCAACGGCGAACGCAGCCCACTTGATCCCACCAGCGAAGGGCTTTCGGGGGTCAACGCAGGCATTCAGGAAAGCGGGTTGGTCACTGCCCCTATCGACATCATAGGACTGGCATCGGTTGGGGGTGACATCCCCAATGATGCCGCCGCCGTCATTTTCTCGCGCCCATTGAGAGAATTGACGGAAGACGAAATCGCGGTGATCGACAGATACCTGCAAAGGGGTGGCAGCCTGTTCCTGATGGCGGATACCCTGTATACCGACGACGCATTCATGCGCGAAGACGGCGCTTTCAATCAGTATCTATGGGACAATTTCGGCATTCGAGCGCTGGATGCTGTAGTCGTAGATATGGCTTCGAGCGGCTCAACCGCACTGGACGTAATCAGCGATTCGGTGTTCAGTGAGAATGACATTGGAGCGCGGTTGAATACCGAACCGGGGACGGTCACCATGTTCCGGGTTGCCCGCGCCCTTGAGGTGAATCTTGATTCTGCGCCGCCGAATATCGCCAACGGGCGCGTGATTATGTCGTCGCCTGCCAGCTACGGCGAAACCAATCTGGAAACGCTCGGCGCGACCAACCGCTACGCTTATGATGAAGGCGAGGACATCCCCGGTCCGCTGACGACAGTGGTATGGGCATACAACCAGCGAACACAGGCAAAAATCGTGCTGGTGGGAGACAGCGATTTCGCTACGAACGGTCTTGTCCAATCACCTGTTGGAAACGGCATCTTGTTCACCGACAGTCTTTCATGGCTGTCAGGGCTAAGTGAGCGTATTAGTTTTGCGCCACAGGCATATGCTGCCAGCCTGCCGCTGATTTTCGTCAGCCAGCAGCAACTCGACGTGATCACGTTCGTGACGATCATTCTGCTGCCGGGCGCGACGCTGGTGACAGGATTGGCGATCTGGGCGCGGCGGGTACGACGATGAAACGCAGGGATAGAACCGGACGACGAACGCTGATCGTGCTGGCGGCAGTGTTCGCGATTCTACTGGTCATCAATGTTATCCAGTCGGCAGAAAGCGCGAAACCGCAACGTCTTCCCTTCGAGCGGGTTTACCCTACGATGGATGATGACGATATACAGGCGGTGCGGCTTCGTGCGCCAAGCACGGACACGACATTTACGATTAGTCGCGCCCCGGATGGAACGTGGATTTCTACCGACCATGAGGGGACAGTCAATCAGGTTGCCGCAGGCAATATCGCCCGCACGATTGCCCTGCTGCCCTATGATCGTACCGTGCCACAAATGGGCGACCTGAGCGATTATGGCTTCGAATCAGAGGGCACAATGACGCTCGAAGTGATCATGACATCCGGTGAAACTCATGGAGTGTTAATCGGCGCACGCGCTCCGTCGGATACCGTCTACTACGCTCTGGTGGATCAACGCCCGGAAATTTACCTGCTTCACCGAGGTGCAATTGATTTTCTAATAACTCAGTTAAGAACTCCGCCAGTCGCTTGACACAAAATGGAATCCGCGTTATGCTGTTTTTTCGCCTACACATTGTAGGTACGCGGAGACGGCGTTTCAACCGCCGTTCTTTTTTGTAATTTGCCAATCAGCCAGTCTACGTCATAATTTATATTGGACGTAAGAATTGAGGCTTACAATTCGTCTAATGCCCTGCGTATGGTGGGGTATTGAGTGGTGTAGCGTATGTTTACGGTAATGACTCGTAAAGAAGAACTTCGGAACCAGATCATTGAAAAAGCCCGCCAGCAGGGTGGTATCACGTATGATGAAATCTTGGCGATTCTACCCGATGCTGAAGCGGATGTCTCGCTGCTCGACGAGATCATGGATGAACTGCTCGATGCCGGTGTGGACATCGCGCCGAGCTTGATCGTTGAGCGCAAAGAGACTGCTTTTGATTCCACCTTGCGTGACTTTGACGCGGACATCGACCTCACCGAAGAGGAAGAAGCCGATCTCAACGCATGGATAGAAGATGATCTCACGGACGATGCAGGCTACCAGCAAGCGCTGGACAGCGACGACGTGGTGGGGTTGTATCTCAAAGAGGCAGGTCGTGTTCCCCTGCTGACGGCAGAAGAAGAAGTCTCTCTGGCGAAGCGTATGGAAGCGGCGGAAGCTGCTCAACGCAAGCTGGAAGAATCAGGGGATCGTCTGCCGATGGACGACGTGTACACGCTGCGCGACATCGTCTACGACGGTGAGTTGGCGCAGGAGCACCTGATTCGCGCGAACGCACGTCTGGTGATCAGCGTGGCGAAGAAGTACATCGGCAGAGGCGTTCCCTTTCTCGACCTGATTCAGGAAGGCAATATCGGCTTGATTCGCGCCACCCGCAAGTTCGATTGGCGGCGCGGACACAAGTTCAGCACTTATGCGACGTGGTGGATTCGTCAGGCGGTCAGCCGTGCTGTCGCCGATCAGGGACGCACAATTCGCGTGCCCGTCCACATGGGCGACCAGTTGAACCGGATGCGTCGTGTCCAACTGCGGCTCACACAGGAGCTTGGGCGCGAACCCTCCATTGACGAAATCGCTATCGGCATGGAGACGACTCCGGACAAGATCGAAAATCTGCTGGAAATCGCGCGGCGTCCGGTGAGCTTGGAAACGCCGATTGATGAAGAGGGCGATTCGACCTTCGGCGATTTCGTGGAAGACGTGAACAGCCCTGCTCCGGCGGAAGAGGTCGCAACCAATCTGCTACACGAGCAGTTGAAGACGGCACTGGATCGTCTGCCGGTGCGTGAAGCGCAAATCCTGCGCCTGCGTTACGGACTCGAAGATGGTCGCGTGTATACACTGGAAGAAGTGGGACAGGCGATTGGTGTGACGCGCGAGCGCGTGCGCCAGTTGGAAGCTCAGGCGTTGAACCGTTTGCGTCAGTCGTCTGCTCACGTTATCCTACGTGACTATCTTTACGAGGATTAACGAGGAGTAACGGCGTGCGAGCAAAAGGTTCGCGCGGTCTCTGGTTGGGTTCACTCGCCCTGCTCGCGCTGGGCGTGCTGCTCCTTCTGAATAACTTTCTCCTGTTAAGCGGCTTCAACGTTGGCGCGTTGTGGCCGCTTTTGTTGGTTATCGTTGGCGTGTTGGTCTTGCTGCGCGGCGATTTCATGCCGGGCGCGGATGCCCGCACCTTCGGAATCACACGCGGGAGCGTTGAATCGGCAACACTGGAAATCAGCGCGGGCGAGATCGACGTGGTAGCACGGGCGCTGCAACGCGAAGGGCGGCTGATTGCCGGACAATTCGCGCTCGATTCGCGTCCACAACTCAGCGTACAGGACACGCACGCCTACCTGCGCATGGATCGCGCTGCTACGCCATGGCTCTCATTTGCCAACTGGGAGATGGCGCTCTCACGCGATCTTCCATGGGGCATTTACGTCAGCACCAGTCTGGGGCAAATCGATCTCGATCTGAGAGGTTTGATTATCCAGAAAGCAGTATTGGCGACAGGGCTGGGCGATATTCAACTAACCTGCCCGCAGGAAGCCTTTGAACCGTTAGTCGTGCGGTCCGCCGTCGGCAGTATTCGCATCCTGACACCGCCCGGCAACCACGTGCGCATTTACGCCAGTGGTTCGCGGCGGTTCAACGTCTATGCAGATGAAAATCGGTATACACAACCGGAACCCGGCGTATACGTCAGCCGGGATAGTGCTGCAAATGCACCTGCGGTTGAAATCTACGTAAGCGGCACACTTGGAGATGCATACTTCGCGTAGCATGACCACACCCGCGACCCTGAACTTCCTCATCCGTGATGGCTTGGAAACCGACATCGAGAGATGTCTGGCGCTCGATCACACCTACGAGACCGATTACGTGTGGCAAATGCACATTCATGGCGAAGAGGGGCAGCAGTGGGAGATTCTCTTCAAGCGCGAGCGCCTGCCCCGCACAATGCCCATCACCCTGACTCCTGATGAAAAACGCTTACAAGCCGCGCTGCCGCCGGAACAATGTTTTTTGATCGCCACCAAACGCGATGAACCCGAGATACTCGGTTATCTGGCAATGTACAACGACCACGTACATCACTTCGGGTTGATCCATGATCTATTGATTTCCCTTCCGTATCGACGCTACGGCATCGGTACGCGGCTTGTCAACGCCGCGCGACAGTGGGCGAAAGAACACGGACTCACCCGCATCATTATTGAAACTCAAACGAAGAATTATCCCGGAATTGCTTTCTGCCAGCAGGCAGGCTTCACGTTCTGCGGTTTCAATGACCGCTACTTCCAAAATCAGGACATCGCAGTCTTTTTCAGTCTTTCACTACGCTAGGGTTTGGTCGTGGAAGCCGTGATTGCTGCACTGCTCAAGCTGTTGAATGAGACACTTGCTTCGGCGATTGTCATCATCGCAGCATCCATGCTGCTGTACAACCTGACCCGCAACCTGAACGACAGAATAGCACGGACTTCCGCCCTCGTGCTCGGCTGCATGACGGTTGTCTACGTCTGCGACGTTTTCATTTCGCTTGGTCCCAGTCTTGGCGTATACATCGCAACACTGAAAATCCAGTGGATCGGCATCGCCTTCATGCCCGTCGCCACCCTGCACCTTTCAGACGCGCTGCTTTCAACCACAGGTTTACCCTCGCGTGGACGGCGGCGGCGGATTATCCGCATCCTGTATCTGATTTCCACCACGTTCCTCATCGCGGCGGCATTCACCGATCTGTTGATACAACCGATGGTGGTCAACCCGCCCTATTTTTCCAGCGGGTTGTTCGTGAGCGTGGAGGCGGGTCCGCTGTTCCCGCTCTACGCCGTGTACTTCGTCATCGTCGTGATCGTCGCATTCATTAATGTAGGGCGTGCCCGTCTGCGCTGCCTGACGCGCAACACCCGCCGCCGGATGGGGTATCTGCAATTCGCGCTGCTCACCCCCGCCATTGGGGTCTTTCCGTTTTCGATGGTGTTGGGTGCAGGTGCGGAATATTCGCTGGCGGGGCTGGTGCTGGTCAATCTCGCCAACATCGTCGTCATCCTCATGCTGCTGTTCCTCGCCTATCCGCTGTCATTCTTCGGATCGCGGGTTCCAGACCGGGTTGTCAAATCCGAACTGCTGCGTTTCTTCCTGCGTGGTCCCGGCACTGCCCTGCTCGCACTGGTGACAATTCTTTACACAGTGCCTACGTCGCGCATCCTTGGATTACCGGGGCAAAGTTTCACGCCGTTCGCGGTGGTCGCTGTGGTGCTGCTGTGGCAGTGGTCGGTTCACCTGATTCTGCCCATTCTTGAAAAACGGTTGGTGTATTCCGGTGAGGATTATGACAAACTGGAAAAGCTGGAGAACCTGTCTGACCGCCTGCTCACCCGCGCAGACCTGATTCAGCTTTTAGAGGCAATCCTCGCGGCAACCTGTGATTATCTGCGGGTGACGACAGCCTTTGCGGTTTCGCTCACCGAGACCGAACCGGAGTTGATCGCCGCAATTGGACCAACACGCCCATCCGACGAACTGCTGCGAAGCGAAGTCGACGACCTGTATACGTTGCTGACAGGGACGACCAATGGCGAATTAGTCATCCAAAAGTGGCAGTCGTATTGGATCATCCCACTGTTCAGCGCCCGCAATTCCGAACGCAGGCTGATTGGCTTCATGGCGCTGCAAGCGCGGGCGACGGAAATCGACCTGACGGCAGACGAAGAACAAAT
>DATGQJ010000477.1:0-4717 GCA_035304265.1 Oceanobacillus sp. | reverse complement strand
GCTGGAAAAGTTTGTCGGCAAGCTGCATGGTCGCTCAGGCAGTTTCGTCGTGCAGCACATCGGCACTTTCGGCGCGGAAGGCGTAAGAGGCACGTTTACCGTGATTCCCAATTCAGGAACGGATGAACTGAAAGGGATAACGGGTAAAGGCGTCGTCAATCTCAGCGGGCACGCGGAACGCTATCCCATTACGCTGGAGTACGATTTAGAATAGCGCCATCAATTCCAGCTACCGGAGCCAGCCTATGGAGCCTATTTTTTTCACATCGTCCGCCGAACTGCGCCAGTGGTTCGAGCAGAACCACGAGCGTGAGACAGAATTGATCGTTGGCTTATACAAAAAGGGAACGGGCAAACCGAGCATTACGTGGGAAGAACTCGTCGATCAGGCGCTTTGCTTCGGCTGGATCGACGGCGTGAGCAAGCGGATTGACAACGAGCGCTGGCAGATTCGGGTCACGCCGCGCAAGCCCAACAGCGTTTGGAGCAAGAAGAATATCGCCAGCTTTGAACGGCTGACCCAACTTGGCTTGATGCAGCCCGCAGGCTTGAAGGCATTCAGCCAGCGCAAAGAAGACAAGTCAGGCATCTACTCATTCGAGCAGGGTGAGGTCAAGTTGGACGAAGCTGAGGAACAGCAGCTACAATCCAACCCAAAAGCATGGGAATTTTTCCAGAAACAGCCCCCTTCTTACAAAAAGTCGGTGATCTGGTGGATCATCAGCGCCAAAAAGCCGGAAACGCGCGTAAAACGTCTCGCCACACTGATTGAAGATTCGGAAAATGGGCGGACTGTGCGGCAGTTCACGCGGCGGACGTGGGCAAAGTAGCTTGTTGCCTTCCGTCAGGGATAGCTGACCAATGCATCAGGATTCCATTCCATACCGTTGTCATCTGTAGTCGGGCGCAAGAGCGAAGGATATTCCGCACTCCCTTTCTTTTTCAGGCTTTCCTGTTTTTGTTTGCGTATGTGGCTGGCAATTTTTTGCCAGTTCTCTTTAGTTGGTTTCAGATTAAGCCCCTCCGCTTGCTGCTCAAACCACGTCATCAAATATCCGATATCCTCGACTTTTTCACCATTGAGATGAAGGCGAATCTTCTCCAGGTCTTTTTTTAAATCGTCTTCTTTCTCTGTGGAAGTCGCTACCCACCAGTCCTTGAAGTCATATATCTTCTTGCCGACCCCACTATGCAGCGGTCCCTTCGTGGCATAAATCGTAGGAATTTTGTCGAGGGCGTCTGTTTTTCCATTTTCCTCAAGTTCCTTTTTAAGCCCTTCCCACAAGGCTTTCGGAGCCTGCCCATAATTCTCCTGATCATTGCAGCCAATCAGAATGATAGCGGCACAGGTCGTAAAACCTTGTTCGACCATGATTTCCGCAAGTTCGGAGAATTCAACTGTGCCAATGTCATTTGGCGTCATGTGTCCCCAGATGTATAGAACTTCATCCTCCTTTAACCCTGCGAAATTATTTCCTTCCAACCAGTTGCCAGAGGACTTTATACCCAACCCTGCTTCGACACGCTTCCGCGTGGAGTTGAAATCCTTTTCGTCAGTCCCTTCGGCAGATTGGATTTCAACCAGACGGTCAGGTTGGATAAGTTTCGTATCGGTGGTCTGTACATAGCGCACAGAGGTCACTGGTTCACGCAAGAGTTGCAGCGTTTTCTGGTTGCCATAGAGCCGCTGCAACTGCATCGCCGTGCCCGGTGATATTTTTGAGCCAAGATAACCAATAGTCGGTTGATCCAACGTCCCATCAGATTGCAGTGATGGGGATACCTGCCGATGGGGTGGAAGCGTTTTTTCTCGCTTACGCGCCAGTTCGAGGCTCATGAAAATGGGAACCTTTCTTCAATCAAGATAATTACATATCTATCTCCTTATACATTAGTCGCATCTGTGTGTAACTTTAGGTCTTTCTCTTTTGTTAAATTCCGTCTTTAACGCTGCGCCGTCAGCTTCGCGTCCATCTCCGCGACCAGCGCCTGATGGCTTTCCCACCACGCGGGGTCGCGCTGCGCGTCCAGTTCTTCGACGGTTTTGCCCTGCTGCTCCACCCACGTGTAATACTTCAGGTTGTGCCAGCGTTCGCGGACTTCGGGCGTGCCGTCCAGCACCCAGTCGGTGCGCATGGCGTGGAAAATGCCCTCAATCCGCCCGACTGCCGCCGCCTCGTCCAAGCGCCCAAACTGCTGCGCCATATCCGCCATGACCGAGTAGTAGCGGTCAATCGCGTCGGTGGCAATCGTCACAATCACGTCGCCCGCGCCGAGGCGGTAATGCTTCGCCGTCTTGATCGCGCCGAGCACGTTGCAAATGCCGCTGATGCCGAACAGGGTACTCAGTTTTTCGACCTGCTCATGGGGAACACCGTAGCGGTTTTCCAGCACGTCGCAGCCCACTTCTTCAAATAAGACCTGCAAGCCCTTCTTGCATTCCATGTCGTCGATGCACATAAGCGTGTCCATGTTGAGGACGTTGTGAATCCACGTCACGTGCTTGTCGCCGATGCCCTGAATATCGTGCGAGCCGTAGCCGTTGTTGAACAGCGTGGGGCATTGAATCGGCTCTAAGCCGACGATTTTGCAGTCCGACCATATCTGCTTCAGGCGATCTCCGGCGGCAATTGTGCCCGCGCTGCCCATTGCCGAGACGAACGCCGCCACTTTGCCGTTGCCGATTCCACGCGCTTGCAACTCACCCGCTAGTTCCGCGACGGTGTTGCCGGTCACGTGATAGTGGAAGCGGTAGTTGCCCATCTGCTCGAACTGGTTGAGAATGCGAATGTTCGGGTCTTTGCTCAGGCGGTGGGTTTCGTCGTAAATCTCTTTGACGTTGCTTTCGGTGCCATAGGTCTTGATCACGTCTGCGCCGTAGCTGTGAATGCGCTCGAAGCGTTCACGGCTCATGCCTTCGGGGAGCACGACCAGACTCTTACAGCCCATGCGTCCGCCAACCCACGCGCCGCCGATGCCGTAATTGCCCGTCGAGGGCCAGACCAGCGTATTGACCTGTGGATCGACTTCTCCAAACAACTCTTTCTCTAAAAGCACGCTGTATGCCGCGCCGACTTTGTGGCTGCCCGATGGAAATTCCTTGCCATAGAGCACGACAATTTCGGCGTCTACGCCCGTCAGTGCCTTTGGCAGTACAACGTGGTAAACGGCGTTGTTTTCGTCGCGCCACGTAATGTTGAATAAGTTAATCGGATCAAGGGGGTTGTCATGCTTTGCTGCCAGCGCCTTCGCCCGAATCTCGGGATCGATTTTGTGCGGGTGCAGCATTTCTTCAAAGGTGGGACCGGTGATCATTCATTCTCCAATTCGTCGTCAAGTTGTAGTTTCTGTTCCATTACACGGATTTCGTTCAATACGTCATCGCGTTTGCGTGCCAGATCACGGTAGCGTTCGAAAGCTTCCGGCGGCATGTTTTCGCTCCCGCCGCCGTTCTCCATGATCAGCTTATCGATCTGCTCGTCGAGCGCCTCGTAGATCAGCACCAGTTTGCGATAGTTGCGGACATCGTTGAGCGCATCACTTTTCTTATCCTCCATCCGGCACTCCTTCTGGCGTATTCTCACGCTCGTGCGCCGGAAGCGGAAGCGGGATGGATTCGTCAAAGCCGCGCTTTTCGGCGATCACGTATAGCGGGCGATTGCGCGTTTCGTCATACGTTCGCGCTACGTATTGACCCAGAATGAAGAGGAAAAACATCTGGAACGACCCGATCAAAAGCACCAGCACGATGGTGGTTGCCTGCCCGCCAAAGAAGCTCTCGCCCAGCGAGAGGCGCAGAATCGCCACCAGCGGGATCGCGATCAGCCCCAGAATGCCCATGACCGCCGCCACGTAGACCATGATTTGCAGCGGGAAGTACGAAAAGCTGGTGACGGCATCCATTGCGAAGCGCACCATCTTCTTGAACGGATACTTGGTCTCGCCGCTGTGCCGCGCTTCGCGCACGTAGGATACGCCCGTCTGCTTGAAGCCGACCCAACTGGTCATTCCCCGGATGAAGCGGTTGTGCTCGCGCATCTGCTTCAGCACGTTCACCACTTTATGATCCATCAGGCGGAAGTCGCCCGTATCAACGGGAATATCCACGTCGGTGATGCGGTAAATGATGCGGTAGAACATCTTGGCGGTGAACAGCTTGAACCAGCTTTCACCCATGCGCTTCTCGCGGACGGCATAGACCACGTGAAAGCCCGCCTTCCAACGTTCGATCATATCGAGGATCAATTCCGGCGGGTCTTGCAGGTCGGCGTCGATGAGGATGGTTGCGTCGCCGCTGGAGTGGTCAATTCCGGCTGTGACCGCCGTTTGATGTCCGAAATTGCGGGCAAAGTGAATGGTCTTTACGCGCGGGTCTTTTTCCGCCAGCTTGTTCATCAACTCCGGCGAGCGATCACGGCTGCCGTCATTGACCAGAATCAACTCCCATGGCTCTTCCGTCGCGTCCATGACTTTGACAAGGCGTTCATACAGCAGGTCGATATTGCCTTCTTCGTTGAAGATGGGAGCCACTATCGAATAGACAGGTTTTTGGTTCATCATGTCCTCAAGCCAACGCTAACGCGCGTCGGATCGCGGCAAGATCGGGCGGCACGCGCACACCACCCCCGACAGACTGCTGGGCGCTTTTGACATCTTTCAAGCCGTTCCCCGTAAGCAGCAGCGCCACACGTTCATCGGGTTGGATATACCCCAATGA
>DATGQJ010000476.1:0-4254 GCA_035304265.1 Oceanobacillus sp. | reverse complement strand
GCTCGCCTACGTCTCCAAAATCCACGCCGTTGATTACGCCGCCAAAACCATCAAAGCCGAGCTACTGCTCGAACAGGGCAAGCAGAACGTTTCCAGCAAGCTGCCCGCCGTCATCAGCGTTATGAAGGACATCAACGAGCCGCGCTACCCATCCTTCATCGGCATTCGCAAGGCGTCGAAGGCGGAAATCCCCGTCTGGTCACTGTCCGATCTCGGCGTCAGCGTTCCCGCGCCACGCACCAAGGTACTCGCCTACAAGAACCTGCCCGCCCGCGAGACCAAAACCGAAATGATCGAGGGCACACCGCAGGAACAAGCCGCGAAACTGGTGGATCGTTTGATTGAGGAGAAGGTACTGTGAGCGCCGTTTACGTCTGGATCGAAACCTTCGACGGTAAAGCCGTCCCCGCCAGTTGGGAAGCACTTGCGGCTGGTAAGATGCTCGCTGATAGCTTCGGCGTTCCCCTCACCGCGCTCGTCTTTGGCGACAACGCCAGCGCCGTTGCCAGTGAAGCCGCATTCTACGGCGCATCAAAGGCGCTCGTCAGCGACGATGCCACGCTCAAAGATTTCCGCCTTGAGCCTTACGCCGCCCTTCTCACCAAGTTGGTACAGGACAATGCGCCCCGTGCGGTACTCGCCGCTGCCACCAGTCGCGGACGCGAACTGCTTGCTGCATCTGCCGCCGACACCGACAGCCCCATGCTCTCCGACGTGCTCAAGCTGGAAGTCAACGATGGCAAGGCAACCGCCGAACGTGCCGCTTATGCAGGCAAGGTCTTGAGCGACGCCGCCGTCGTCGCCGACGGGACGCAGTTCATTACCATTCGTTCACGCGCCTTCAAAGCTGCCACGCCCGATGCTAGCGCCAAAGCCGACATCACGACGGTGCAGCCCGTTCTGTCTGAAGACCAGATTGTCACCAAGTCCGAAGGCTTCGAGGCGGAAGTTGGCACGGTCAACCTCACCGACGCTGCCATTATCGTCTCTGGCGGGCGCGGCATGGCGAACAACCCCAAAGAGCCGCCCGCAGGCACAGACAAGCCCGACGTATGGAAAGCGCAGGACGGTTTCCAGAACGTGCTCCAACCGCTGGCAGATGTGCTCGGTGCGGCTGTCGGGGCAAGCCGCGCAGCAGTGGACGCAGGCTATATCCCTTATGCTCATCAGGTTGGACAGACCGGCAAGACCGTCTCACCCGATCTGTACATCGCCTGCGGTATCTCCGGCGCGATTCAACATCAGGCAGGAATGCGCACCAGCAAGATCATCGTCGCCATCAACAAAGACCCCGAAGCACCGATCTTCAAAATGGCGCGTTACGGTCTCGTCGGCGACCTCTACCAGATCATCCCTGCGCTCACCGAAGAGGTGAAGAAGCGCTTGGGTAAATAATCAACGTTGTCTCTATAGGGGCGCATGGCTATGCGCCCCGTTCACGCTTCACAGCAGCCTTAGATTGTGTTAAAATTGCTCTTAACAACACGGGGGTGAACTAGTTTCGACGTAGGAGGCTGAGTCCGTGTTGCAGGTCGTGGCGCCTAACCACGTTAAAATGGGCAAGGCAATAAATGCCAAGAATGAACAACCTGCTCTGGCTTACGCCGCCTAAGGCTGAATAGCTAGAGTGCTGGGTCATAGTAACCCAGCCGTCCACCCCATCCGTCCCTGTCCGGGTGGATTGGTGGGCGTCACCAAAGGCAGGGTGCGGCTTCCGTGACGCCGTTAAGCGGAGCTTAAGAGAGAACGGCTAGGTGAGAGCGTACCACGTTGGCTGGGGCTACTCTCGCCAAAACTAAACAGCCAACTAAACCTGTAGATACACTGCCTCGAATCTTGCGGACGCGAGTTGCGATACTCGCCACCTCCACTGAATGCAAAACCCTATCGTGCTGATAGGGTTTTGTGTTTCATGAGGATTCGGCTTTAATCTGGAACATCTTATCATCCCTCTGGTAAACTGGCGTGGTTTCGAGACTGAGAGACGCCACGCAACTCCATGAAACGTGCTCATTTGCTTGTATTCATCACCCTTGTTGTACTCACGAGCGGCTGCAACTTCTTCGCGCCGCCAGCCGCCGAGCAAACGCTCGCTGCTGACCATGCCGCGACATCGACACAGATGGTCAACATTCGCCAGACCGCTACTGCACAGGCAGATCGGCTTGCAATTACCGTAGAACATGCCCAAACCTCCGTTCGAGCCGCCGATGCACAAAGCACCCGAATCGCGGCGACACTCAATGCCACTGGCATGATTTTTATCGACCTACGATTCATCACCCCTGAGTTCCCGACGCCTCTGCCAAATGAGGGGACAGACACAAACGGCAATTCGCCGCCTGTATTTGCCATCACACCGATAACCAGTGGGGAGGGAGCGCAGGGCAACAGTTCTCTACAGGGTCAACCAATTCCAACACCGCTTATTGAACCGACCATAGACCCGGATGCGCCGCGACTATCGGACATTGTGCTTACCACAGCCGTGGGCGCAGATGACTGCCCGACCAACATAACGTCGGTATTTCCAACCAATGCTCAAGGCGTCTACGTTTCGGCGGTTGCGCATAATCTCATGCCTACCAACGTGGTTACTTCACGGTGGATGCGCGAAGGCGTAGAGGTTGTGCCCTATAATTGGTCGCCTAATTTTGAAATTGAAGAGGGCTGCATCTGGTTCTATATGCCAGCAAGCGATGTCGATTTCTCGGCGGGCAACTGGAGTGTTCAGCTTGAACTCGACGGCATACCCGCCGGGCAACCGGTCATGTTTACCGTTACAGGCACAGCCGATACAGGCGGTTAGCACCTCCGATAAAGAAACGGATTTTATTGTGATTCGTATAGAGGTGGGTGTAATGGAGAGGAAACGATGGCAATTCAAACGCAGTGGGATGATGATCAGAAGCAGATTATTCGGGTCGAGGTCGAAGGGCGCTGGTCATGGGATGAGCTAGAAACGGCTCTTGAACGCACAATCGAGATGATGGATAGCGTGTCACACAAAGTTGATTTCATTATCGACGTAAGCCGCAGCAGTTTGATCCCCGGCGGCGCAACCCAAGCCGCACAGAAAGTCGCTACTCCGGAAACCCACCGCAACGAAGGCGTGAAGGTGGTCGTCGGGGCAAATGCCCTGATGCGCATCGCTTACGAGGCTTACCGTCGCATCAACAGATCGCTCGGCAAAGAGCAGGAATTCCTCTTTGCAAAATCGAGGGATGATGCCCGTGCGCTCATCGCCCGCGAGCGCAGTTCCGCATCCTAGTCGATTGGTCAGTTTATTGCGAGCAGCAAATCCGGTATAGTGGCACTTATCGGATTTCATAGGTCGAGGACGGTTCACACCCCTCGACCATTCCGTCATAAAGTCATATCGAAACACAGGGGAGAGCAATGAGGCGTATGTGGCGTTACGCATATCCCGGTTCAGAAGACGACAGAAAATTCAACGTGTCATGGGCGTTGGTTCGGCGGGTGCTAGGTTATGCTCGTCCCTATCGCACCGCAATCGGCATCACGCTGGTGCTGATTCTGATACAGACTGCGCTGCAAATGCTCACGCCTCTCATCTTCCGTGACCTGATCGACAACGCACTCCCGAACGAGGCAAATCCATCCGGCAGCCTTGAACGCCTCAATCTGCTCGGTTTGGGATTGGTCGTTATCCCGATTTTGACCAGCGGTATTGGCATCCTGATCCGGCGCTTCAATGCAACGACGGGCGAAGGGGTCATTTATGATCTGCGTCGCGGTCTCTTCGCCCATCTTCAACGCATGTCGCTCCGCTTCTTCACCAATACCAAGTCGGGTGAATTGATGAGCCGCCTCAACAACGACGTGGTAAACGCGCAGACCGCCATCAGCGATACGATTGTGGGCGCGGTGACGAACGCCTTTCACGTCATTGCCACTTTACTGGTCATGTTTTCGCTGGAATGGCGGCTCACACTGCTCGGTTTGGTTGTCTTTCCCCTGTTCATCTTCGCTGCCCGCGCCATTGGCACTCGCCTACGCGAAATCGCACGTGAGGCAATGGACATCAACGCCCAGATGAACGCCATGATACAGGAAACCCTCAATATCAGCGGCGCACTGCTGGTCAAGCTGTTTGGGCGCACAACGCTGGAAACCCGTCGCTTCGAGGAACGTGCGGGGCGCGTGCGCGACATCGGCATCAAACGCGCGGTCATGGGCAGCCAGTTCTGGTCGATCATGGGATTGGTTGGCGTGATTGGCACGGCGCTCGTT
>DATGQJ010000475.1:0-6202 GCA_035304265.1 Oceanobacillus sp. | reverse complement strand
GAAGCAACAGGCGAATGGAATACCGGCGCGAATTTGCTGGAATGGTACGCCGAAGAGGGCAAACGCGCCTACGGGCGGGTCATTCCGGCGCGTCTCGCTAGCAGGCGGATCATGGTGGTTCATGCGCCCGTCGGTGTGGTTGGCGTGATCACGGCATGGAATTTCCCGGTGTACAACCCCGCGCGGGCATGGGCGGCGGCATTAGCCGCTGGATGTACGGTGGTCGCGCGTCCATCGGAATACACACCGCGATCCGCGATGCTGCTGGCGAAGGCGCTGCACGAGGCAGGTATACCGCGCGGTGTGATCAACTTGATCAACGGCGAACCCGATTCGATGGGCAAGGCGATGCTGAACGATCCCCGCTGCCGCAAGATCAGCTTTACGGGCAGCACGCGGGTAGGCAAGCTGTTGATGCAGGGTGCGGCAGAGACGATCACCAAGCTCTCGCTCGAACTCGGCGGCAACGCACCCGTGATCGTTTTCCCCGACGTAAACGTGGAAACGGTGGCGAAGCAAGCGGTTGCTTCAAAGTACCGCAACAACGGGCAAGTATGCATTGCTCCGCAGCGTTATTACATTCACAGCCAGATTGTCGAAGAATTCACCGACTACGCCGCGAAGTTTAGCCGTGAGATGCGGTTGGGCAACGGCTTGCAAGCGACCACCGACGTGGGACCCATGATTAACGCTACTCAGCGTGAGCGCGTCGAGAATATGGTGCGCGAGGCGGTGGCGCAGGGCGCGGAAGTGCTCACTGGGGGATCAAGACCGGAGAACTTCCCACGTGGCTATTTTTACATGCCTACGGTGGTCAGCAATCTTTCACCGGAAATGCGGATTTACGGGGAAGAAATTTTCGGACCCGTTATGCCGATTGTGCCATTTAGTGACATTGAGGAGGTACTAAAGTTGGCGAATTCTACCGATTACGGATTGGCTGCCTATGTGCAGACTAACAACCTCAACACCGCAATTCGTATGTATGAGGGGTTGGAGTTCGGCATCGTTGCCATCAACGAGTGGCTGCCCTCTACCCCGGAAGCGCCGTTCGGCGGCATGAAAGGAAGTGGCATGGGACGCGAAGTCGGGCAAGAAGGTCTTTATGAATATCTGGAAACCAAAGCCGTCTTTATTGGAGGATTAGAACCATGATACCCAAAACCAAAGACAAAGACCCTGACCATTTGCACATCACGGTTACGAATACCAGACCGGAGCATGTGCCTGCGCTTGCAAAGTTACAGCGCATTGTTTTCCCCACGTTGACGGAAGACGAATACTACACCGAAGAAAAGTATCTCAACCACCTCAAACTTTTCCCTGAAGGGCAGTTTGTCGCCCTTGTTCACTACAAAGGTCGGCAGAAAGTCGTCGGGGCAACCAGCACCTTTCGCATCAATTTTGATTTCTCCCACATCCAGCACAAATTTATTGAAGTCGTCGCCGATGGATGGTTCACCAACCATGATCCTGAAGGTGAATGGCTCTATGGCGCAGATATGAGCGTGCATCCCGACTATCGTGGGATGCGGATCGGGCGGCGGTTGTACGAGGCAAGACATGCGCTGGTACGGCGGCTGAACCTGCGCGGCGAGATCGCCGGAGGGATGCTGCCCGGTTACATCCATTACCACAAGCGCCTGACCGTCGCGCAGTACGTTCTGCGCGTGTGGCAGGGGCGTATTTACGACCCCACGCTGACGATGCAAATCCGTAACGGGTTTGCCATCAAAGGTATTCTCTACGATCACATCACCGACCCGCGTTCCAACAACACGGCGTCGCTGATCGTGCGCGAAAATCCACACTACCAACCTCAGGCTGCCACCGCTGGCGCGGGGCATCGGTGACTTAGCACACCACCATCAACTTGATCATTCTGCGGACGCAGAGGCGTAAAGCCGCCTGCTGAACTGTTCGTTTTCAATATCCCTGACTATGACACGGTTTCGCCGGAGTTTACGGGAATAAAGAAACCCTCACCCTCTCCTCGGCACATGAGCGGGGAGAGGGACATCGCCTTGGTGACCGCTCCCCTTCCCCCAGCGAAGCTGGGACACCCGCCTTGCGTGGGAGAAGGGGTTGGGGGATGAGGGGTGTCGAGTGTATCACACGCTCTAATCTCGCTATTTTGGTAGGGATCATGTGAGGACGTATTTCACAATTATCGAAAATATTCAGGCATATTCTGCCATCCCCAATCCTCAATTTCCTCATGGGTGTGGAAGCATATTCTCATGTTTCGAATAAGCCCTGTTTTCTGCACCGTCGCTAAAAAAGGATTATTGTAAGGCTTCTCAGTACAGTGTGCATCTTGGGGCAGTGAACTGAAAAACAGCACACGACCATAGAATTCTACAAGCGGGTTAAGCGGACTTAAAAATATGCAGATGCTCAAATTGACATCAACAATACAACGATCAAGATAATACGAACCGAATGGTGATGTCGAGTTGGCTCTGTATTTTCCATTTGCGCTTTTTCACATCATTGCAATGAGAAACCCAGATAATATAAGACGCTTCATGATGGGGGCAAATCCTCATCATTTTCCATCCGAAGCTGAGAGGGTGATGAGTAGATGGACCATCCGCGCAACCTTTTCACCCCTTTTGACTCGGTATAGGTAGTGAGGCTATAAGGAGGTTGAAATGGTCAGGAAAACGTTGGTTGTGATTGTGTTGGCTCTATCGCTCATTCCTGTAGCCATATTCGCGCAGGTGACGCCGGTATCGACGCCTGAAGTAACGCCACAGCCGACCAATCAACTCAAGATCGAAGGCATGGTCGAAAGCCTGCAAAACGGCGTGTTGGTGATTGGCGATCAGACTATCGACGTGAGCAACGCCGTCATTCAGCGCGGCGTGGTGGTCGGCGGTTTTGCCGAGGCGTATATCACCTTCACCCCCGATGGGGTTTGGGTTGCCAGTGAAGTCGAACTTGATAGAAATGTCGATGCAGATGATCTCAATGAAGTCGAAATTGAGGGTATCGTCACCGAGATTGGGACCGATTTCGTGGTTATCGGTGGGCGGACGTTCGACATCAGCGTGGCGGAGATACGGGGCAATATCGTGGTGGGCGCGTTGGTAGACCTTGAGCTTGAGTTCAGAGGCAGCAGATGGGTCGCCGACGACCTGAGACTTGACGACCACAGTGATGATCGGGACGACAACAGCGGTCCCGGCAACAGGGACGACGATCATGACGATGATGATCACGATGATCGGGATGACAACAGTGGTCGCGGCAGCAGGGACGATGATGACGACGATTAGGTAACGGTATTGACCGGGAGTGTTGGCGCTCCCGGTCATCTTTCTCGGTTCATAAATGATACTTCTGGTTTTGCCCGATATTTCAATGGAAGATCGCCTGCTGGCGCTTGCCCGCGATGGCGATCAAAACGCGATCATGGAAATTTATGACCGTTATTTTTCGCCGATCTACCAGTTCATCCGGCTGCGCACCGACGACAGTACGCTGGCGGAAGACATCGCCAGTGAGGTATTCGTCAAGCTGGTGAGCGCCCTTCGCGGCAGAAATGCGCCGCGTCACAGCCTGCGGGGATGGCTGTTTCAGGTCGCGCGAAACGAACTCTCTCGACAATATGGGAAGCATAAATGCTATCCAACCGTGACATTGGACGAATGGATTCCGGCAGCTTCAGAAAACCAACCTGAAACACAGTTCATCCAATCGCTGCGTATTGAAAGCGCACGGGCGGCATTGAGGACGCTCACCAGCGAGCAACAGGAAGTGCTAATTTTGCGGTTTGGGCAGGCGCTGAGTCTGGAAGAGACCGCCGACGTGATGGGCAAGAGTGTGAGCGCGATCAAGTCGCTGCAACTCCGCGCGGTCAACGCACTCCGGCGGGTGCTGAACGGGGATTCGGTCAATGAGTGAAATTACGCTGGAAAACGCGCTCAATCACTGCATCGACCAACTGGCAAGCGGAAGCTCGGTTGAAGACTGTTTGCGTCTGTATCCGCAGTTCGCCGTCGAACTTCGCCCGATGCTGGAAGCGGGACTGCTGGCGCGACGAGCGCAGTACAATGCGCTGGAAGTGTCGGCGGCGCAAAACCGCGTTCGTTCCCACGTCGTCGGGGCGATGATGGGACAGCAGGCGAACACGTCATCAGGGGCGTGGCTGCGGTTGGTCGCCACCTTTGTCGTGATTGTCGTCGCTGTACTGGGGTTGGTAAGCGCATCCGTTGACAGCTTACCCGGCGACCCATTGTATTCTGTGAAGCGTCTGACCGAAAACGCGCAACTGCTTTTAGGAGATGCGGCTGTCCTGCGTGAACAGTTCGCCCAGCGCCGCATCGACGAAATCAATACGCTGCTGGCACAGGGACGCGAGGCGGAAGTTGAATTTGAAGGCGACGTTGAAGCCATCAATGGTGAATTGTGGCGCGTTGCGGGTCTGTCGGTTCGTGTGCCGTCTGCCACGCCAGATATCGCAGACGTTCAAGTTGGTGATAAGGTGCATGTCCGCGCCAACACGACATCCACACGAGAACTTGTCGCCAGTAGGGTAACGCTGGTCGAAGATCGGATAGCTCCGCTGCTCCCATCGTTGACGCCTACGGCGACGGTTACACCAACTCTGACACCGACTCCCACGAGAACTTTAGTGCCGGACGTGGATAGTGATGGTCTGCCGGACAGCGCCGATCTATGCCCGACAGTTCCCGGCGCAGTGATTAACGATGGTTGCCCGCTGCCTACGGCGACCTATCCACAGGTTCCAACCACTGACGACGATGACGACCATGAAGACGACCATGACAACAGTGGGCGCGGCAGCCGAGATGACGATCATGATGATCGAGAGGATAACAGCGGACCGGACGGTGGTGGAGACGATGATGATTGATCGATAGCAGTAAATTCCCCGTTGCCTTTAATGCGTTTTTATACGATGATCAGGACTGGTAACGTTTTCATTCTTTTATCTGTATTATCGAACGAGATCATACAAGGACGCCACTTTGACACAGGTATTGAATATACGTCGCGCTCGCCCCGGCGAAGCGGAACAACTGAGTGCGCTTGCCCTTCGCTCGAAGGCACACTGGAATTACGACCCCGAATTTCTGGAAGCCTGTCGTAAAGAACTGACCGTGACCGCTGATTTCATCAACTCGAATGCTGTGTACGTCGTTGAAGAGGCGGGACGGGCGGCGGGTTTCTACGCCATTCGCACTTGTACCGAAAGCGATGGCGGAATCCTCGAATTCCTGTACGTCGAACCGGAATCGATTGGCATGGGCTACGGAAAAGGCTTGTGGGATCATGCCGTTGAGACCGCGCGTAAACTCGGCTTGTCGTCGTTTACGCTGGAAGCCGACCCGAACGCCGAAGCATTCTACCGCGCGATGGGCGCTGAACGGATTGGCGAGCGTGAATCCCCTGCTCAACCGGGGCGAATGCTGCCGCTGATGCGCTACAATCTGTAATTTGGGATTGTACCTACTGACATTGTTCCCTTAAGAACACGGAAGTGTCTGTCCATCCGTAAACGCACATGGTCAGTTTCACCCCATCCCAATCATAAGGATGGTCGGATAGGTATACACCGCCGAGCCTTTCGTAAAATGCCCGATTCGGGTTGACATGAAGCACCTCGACTCTCATTGTGCCCATACTCTTTTCAACCAGACGGTGTACAACCTCACATACCAACCGCCGCCCGATGCCACGTTTTTGATAGGCGGGTAGTACGGAAAGTTGGCGAAGTTCGCCAGCATATACGGTGTCGCTTGTGTTCGGTCCACCCCACGCATAGCCCACCATTTCTCCGGTTAAGGCTTGTGCCGCAATCATAAAATCCTTGTCAGGCAGACCTTCTGACAATGTGCGCTGCCAGTTGGCAGCACTCTCCGTTTCCGAAAATTCCAGACATTGGTCAGGTACGCGACCCCGAAAGGCATGATCATTGGCTGTGATCAGCACATGTGCTAAGGCGCTGGCGTCGGTAGCAACCACATCACGCAGCATGATCTCCATCTGGCAGCCTTTTGTCTTTGAACGGTGATGCAATTGTATACCATGACCGTAGGTGACACTTTACATACCTGAATCGGTGATTTCGCTGTGGGGCAATCCTCTCAAAACGCGCTATAGTATTTCGAGTTTTCTATCGAAAAGAGAGGGCATATCGACATGGCGAATTTTGATCTGATGCGCCGTCTGG
>DATGQJ010000474.1:0-7247 GCA_035304265.1 Oceanobacillus sp. | reverse complement strand
AGCCTGCCGAGCCGAAGATCACCCTGTCATCACGGTGTTTGAGCAGCCACAATCCCCAACCAAGCTGCGTTGGGTCGTGTTCAAGCCACTGCGAATAATACGACATCAGCCCCCTCGCCTCGCCGTCCAGCCAGTCAGCGGCGATCTGTGCGCCGAGCAGGGTTTCCATCTGCCGCTTGCCGCCACGCGCCGCCCGTGCCGCTTGGGGCGGACACGGGAACAAATCAATGCGGGCGGTCTGAATCAGGAGCGACATACGCGCCTCAACGGGAACTTTGTTGGCGGACATAATTCACCATCAGTACGAGCGCGATAATCGAGAAAATATCCACGATGAGCATCAGGAGTTCTACGAAACTGCGCTCAAATCGAAACAGGCTCAGGAAGATGGCGAGCACCTGCGTCAGTATGAAGATTCCGCCGATAGAGAGGATGTCGATGGGAAACCCCATGAACCGTGATTGCGCTGCAATTTGACGGCTGTAGCGTTCCCAGCCAAGTCCGGGGATGGCGGCTTCCAGATGATCGCGGATGTAGGCGCTGATGGTGCGGATGCGTACTTCGTTCTGTACCCATCCCGCCGCCAGCAGCGCCGCCAGTGGGGGATAAATCAGTAACGCCATTGCGCCGCCCGTACCCCAGCCGATGCCGAGAAATGCCCCGGCAAGCGTGAGCGTGACCGAGAGGATTTGCTGCCGCCCCTCGATGCGGCGCAGCGATTCCTCACGCAGAGACATATATTCGATTTCTGCACCAGAGAGATTCCGCATTTCGGGCAGGGAGTCCATCGTCGTTCCTCAACTGAGCACGCGCCGGATAGTACCCTTGATTATAGCACTCGTTATGCGGTTGTCGTCTCTTTCCATGCCGCCAGCAAATCGGCTTCCTGTTCCGGCGATAGTCCTACGCTCAACGGGCGATCCAGTGAATTGAACCACGCCAGCGTATCACGCACGGTTTCCGCCAGTGGGCGCAGCGTTAGCCCTGCGTCAAATGCCCGCTTCAAACTCACGTCGAAGATGCCGTTGTAGAATTCTGGAACCCAGAAGGGCAGTTGACTCTGCGTGGCTTCTTTTTCCTGTAGAAACTCGTCGCTCACCCACGTGAATGAGGCGTCGCTTCCCGCCACCGTTTTGCAGGTGTTCATCCACTCGCCCCACGTCAGCTTATAGGCGGGTCCCGTCGCGTTCAATATGCCTGTGCGCTTCTCTTCGATCAGATGAGTCATCCACGCGCCCAGATCGCGGGCGTCGATCATCTGCACAAGCCGATCCGGTTTGCCGGGGACGAGCACTTCACCGCCTTTGCTGGCACGCACCGCCCAGTAAGTGAAGCGGTCAGTATGGTCGTGGGGACCGACGATCATGCCGGGACGCACGTGGAGCACCCGCCCCGGTAAAACCGCTTCGGCGGCACGCTCGCACAGCACCTTCAACGCGCCGTAGAATTGCTTGAAGTCTTCGTTGGTTTCATCTTCGATGGTCTTGAGCGGCGCATCTTCGTCCGCGCCTGCCTGTGCCGGGTCTTCATAGACCGAGATGGTGGAGATAAAAACGTAGTGATCGACTGAATCAGCGAGTGCCTCGGCAGAGAGGCGCACGATGCGAGGGACGTAGCCGCAGGTATCGATCACCGCATCCCAGCGACGACCTTTCAGCTTGTCGAGATCGTGCTCGCGATCCCCATGAATCTTCTCGACTTCGGGGAACAGGTCGGCGTTGCTTTGCCCACGATGAAACAGGGTGATCTCATGACCTCGCGCCAGCGCCGCCTCGACGATATGCCGTCCGACAAACCGCGTCCCGCCAATGACCAGCAGTTTCATACTCGCGTCCTTCTATTCAAGTTTACTTGAACGGTGAAAAAGAGTTTACCGATTATGCGGCGGAGCGTCAACTTACACCAACTCGCCTTTCGCCACCATGAACACCTTTCCGCCCACGTTCACCTCGATGCTGTCACCCTGATCAACAGCGCGGAGATACAGCAGTGACGGGCGTTTGATCTCGTAGCCCTGTTCCACGCGGATGTCGATGGAGTTGCTGCCGAAATAGTGATGCTTGACCAGATACCCCGCGAGACAGCCGTTGGCGCTGCCCGTCGCCGGGTCTTCGCTGATGATGGTGCTGCCGAAGAACATGCGGGCGTTCAAGTGATTATTGCTGTCGTAAGGTTCGGGACAGAAGAAAAACACTTCCCAGATGCCCAGTTCACGAAAACGGGCAGCATTGGGGACTGCTCGGCGCACGGCATCACGGGTTTTCAGCGGCACGATGTGAAACGGAACGCCTGTGGAAACGACCTGCACCGGAAAGCGCGTATCCACGTCATCAACGCTCAGGCTGATGAGGTCGGCGGCAAAGGCAGCGTCCAATGTTTCGCCAAATGTCGGTGGTTTCTGCTTCATCCAGATCACCCCGTCTGGTGCGAACGTCACCGGAATTTGCCCAACCTTGCAGTTCAGCGTCACCTGATCGGGTTTGCTCGACAGAATTTCGTTGCGGACGATGAACGCCGTGCCGAGCGTGGGGTGTCCGGCAAACGGCAGTTCGGTGTCGATGGTGAAGATGCGAACGTCGTAGCCACCATCACGTGGCGTCTCGGAGGTGATGAAGGTCGTCTCCGAGAAATTCATCTCGCGGGCAAGGGTTTGCATCTCCTCAGTGGAAAGATGGGCAGCGTCGCGGAAAACGGCAAGCTGGTTGCCCGCGTATTTCTGCTCGGCAAAAACGTCAACAATATACAGTTGCATGGTTTCCCTCAAAAAGTAAGTTGCGGATTCAGGAACGGGATCAACGCCAGAATGACGGCGTGTTCATAATACAGGGTGCGATCAATCACGCCGCCCGTCAACAAGCCAACCGATCCATCTTCCTGCTTGGAGTTCGAGCGCCCGAATACCGCATCATCGGCATGACCGAGTTCCATCCCCTCGCGCACCAGTTTCGCCACTTCTTCCGGCAGATAAAATGCTCCGGTGCGGCTTTTGCCCGTTTTATCAGGGCTGAGGACGACCACCCACGCGAACACGATCATGCCGCTGTCGTCTTCCGCCGCGCCGCCTTCGATGCCGACCCAGTAATCGGCATTCGGGACGTGATCGCGGATATAGCGAGCGCGGTTGAGCGCCCCTTGCAGCGTTTCGGCGTCACCCATCGGCTGATCACTCACGCCGGACGGCGCAGACACCCCTTCCGCCTCAAAAGTCTGATCGGGAAACATGCGCTGAAAGCCACGCAGCGCCGACTGTATCTTGACCGGATTGGTAGAGGCGACCATAATTCGAGGCATTCACACATTCCTCTTGTAAGCAGGCAAAAATGAACGACGAGCACTTTTTACGCCGTGCGATTGCGCTGGCGTTGATGGCGCGTGAGCACGGCTGCGACCCGTTTGGCGCGGTGCTGGTGAGAGACGGCACCATTTTATACGAAGGCTACGATCACTGCGTCGAGATGTCCGACCCGACTTATCACGCGGAATTGAGCGTGATCAGCAATTACTGTCGTTCGGAGCGGGTTTTCTCGCTGCATGGCTGTACGCTGTATTGCAGCGCCGAGCCGTGCCCGATGTGTATCGGCGCGATTCACTGGAGCCGTATCTCGCGCGTGGTCTTCAGCGTGTCGCAACAAATGCTGCATGAATGGAGCGGCGGCACGCTCAAGCCGAGCCATGCGCAAATCGCGGAGTTCGGGTTTCTGCGGACGGAGTTTGTCGGTCCCCTGCTCCCCGAAGAAGGGCTGAAAGCCTTCGATGGGCTTCCGAAGGTTTCCAAAATCGAACGCCATGCACAGCGATTTGGCGTGACTACACCGCCAGCGCCTTGACCAGCGCGAACAAACCGAAGGCGACGTGCGCCGCGATTGCCGCGCGGGTGCTGCCCGTATGCGCTCGTACCGCGCTGATGATCACCCCGTCCAGAAAGGGCAGCGCCAGCCCGTACCAGATTGGCGTGATTCCGGCGGTGGTCACGTAACCGGGCGGGTATGCCAGCAGGTGAAAGAGGGCATAGAGCGCGGCAGCGGCAACTAACCCGACCCACGCGCCCAACATGCTTCGCAGTACCGGGAAGGCGACGCCACGAAAAACCAGTTCTTCGGCAATCGGTTGCGCTGCCAGCATGAAGGCAACGGCGAACGCCCACGTCGCCAATCCGCCCGCCTGTAAGTTTGCGCCCGACAGTTCAGGTTTGGGTAAAAACTCGCCGGTCACGGCTAGCCCAATCAGGTCGAACAGCAGCGCGAAGCCGATACTCAGGAACATGATAAACAACAGGGATGCGCCGCTTTTGTCCAGCTTCAAAGCCGCGCGGTCTTCTGGGCGGCGGCGCATTTGCAGCACCGACGCAATCGTGACGATCCCGCCGAGCGTCCAGCCCGCCAGCAGCATAAACGGTTGATTCTCGAACAGCACCAGTGCCACCGTCGAGCCGACGATAATGGCGGCGAAGGCAACCACCACCGCCAGCACTACCGCGCCTAATCCCCAAGGTGGCGCGGGGTCAAGCGTCCCGATCTTTGCGAACAACGATTTTCTCTCAGCCATTGCGTTTCTTTTCCAGCAGCAGTGCCATCATCAGCATGTCCATCGGCTCGCCATCATGATAATACAGGTGGCGTTTGCGCCCTTCATGCTCAAAGCCAAACTTTTCGTACAGGTGAATGGCGCGGGCGTTGCGGGCGTAAACTTCCAGTTCCACGCGCTCCACCACCGGACTCGCTTGCGCCCATTCAATTGCTTTTGCCATCAGCGCATTGCCGATGCCCTGATCACGCCATGCTTTCGCCACGTACACACCGAGCGCGGTCATGTGCTGGTCGGCTTTCAGCGTGCCGCCGCCGCAGGTGAGCGTCCCGACGATGTTGCGCTCTGCCTCTGCGACCAGAAAGAGCGAATTCTCCGACTCGCGCACATCGAGGATGCGATCTCGAATGCGTCCGACGGGTGGATCGAATTCTTCCGGCGCGTAAGGGCTATCCACACGTGGGGTCTCGCGCAAAATGTCTTTGATGAGGGCGATGTAGCCTGCCGCGTCTCGCGGCTCGGCATGGCGAATCTTGAAAGCATCGGGCATCAGCAAGCAACTTTCAGTAAACCGCAAACAGAGGGTTATTGTAACAGAGGATGAGATGCGCAGAAGCCTTATGTAATGCTGGTCTGCGACTGCAACAATCTGCGGTTCACATCCTGAACACGCCGTACTTGGTCGTCTCCACCGGACGGTTCAGGCACGCGCTCAACGCCAGCGCCAGCACCCGCCGCGTCTCCACCGGATCGAGGATGCCGTCGTCCCACAGTCGCGCGGTGGAGTAGTAGGGATTGCCCTCGTGCTCGTACTTCTCAAGGATTGGACGGGTGAACGCCGCCTGCTCCTCTGGCGTCATGTCCGGCTTGCCCTCTCGCGCCAGTTGGTCGCGCTTCACTGTCAGCAGCACGTTCGCCGCCTGCTCACCGCCCATCACGCTGATGCGGCTGTTGGGCCACATCCACAGGAAACGCGGGTTGTATGCCCGCCCACACATGCCGTAATTGCCCGCGCCAAAGCTCCCGCCGATGATGACGGTGATCTTCGGCACGGCGGCATTGGCAACCGCGTGTACCATCTTCGCGCCGTCTTTGGCAATGCCGCCCGCCTCATACGCCTTGCCCACCATGAAGCCGGTGATGTTTTGCAGGAACAGCAGTGGAATACTTCTCGCCGTACATAGCTCGATGAAGTGGGTTCCCTTCAACGCCGACTCGCTGAACAGCACGCCGTTGTTGGCGATGACGCCCACCGGAATGCCTTCGATGTGGGCAAAACCCGTCACCAGCGTTTCGCCGTAATTGGCTTTGAACTCGCGGAAACGACTGCCATCCACCAACCGGGCGATCACTTCCCGCGCATCGTAGGTCTCGCGGAAAGTGGTCGGTAGAATGCCGTACAGTTCTTCGGGGTCGTACTGCGGCGGCTCTGGCGTGGCGAGGTCGAGCGTGATGTGCTTGCGGCGGTTGAGCGTCGCCACGATGTCGCGCAGCAGTTCCAGCGCGTGATCGTCATTCTCGGCGTAGTGATCGGCAACGCCGGAAATGTGAGTATGGACGTATGCGCCGCCCAGTTCTTCCGCCGTCACTTCCTCGCCCGTCGCGGCTTTCACCAGTGGCGGACCGCCGAGGAAGATGGTTCCGGTTCCCGCGACGATCACCGTTTCGTCGGACATGGCAGGCACATATGCGCCGCCCGCCGTGCAACTCCCCATCACCGCGCTAATCTGCGGGATGCCTGCCGCGCTCATGATCGCCTGATTGTAGAAGATGCGCCCGAAGTCGTCGGCGTCGGGGAACACTTCGTCCTGCATGGGCAGAAACGCACCGCCGCTGTCCACCAGATAGATGCAGGGCAGGTTGTTCTCCAGCGCAACCTGTTGGGCGCGGAGCTGCTTCTTCACGGTCATCGGGAAGTAGGTGCCGCCCTTCACCGTCGCGTCGTTGGCGACGATGGCACACTCGACCCCGCTCACCCGTCCGATTCCGGTCACGATTCCGGCGGCAGGTGCTTCACCGTCGTAGAGTTCCCACGCGGCAAGCGGCGACAATTCCAGAAACGGCGAACCGGGATCGATCAGTCTGTCGATCCGGTCACGGACGAACAGCTTGCCCTGTGCGCGGTGACGCTCCTGATACTTCTGCCCGCCGCCCTGACGCACCTGCGCGATTCGTTCGCGTAACTGCGCCACCAGTGCGCGGTTGTGTTCGGCATTCGCGCGAAACTGTGAATCGTTCGGGTTGATATGAGACTCGATGATTTCCATAAGCCCTGTCCATGCAGAATTTGGGAATAACTCTATACTACCCATTGGCGAATGTAAATTCGTTCTGCCAAAACGTTCGGGTAGATGACTCACTTCATGGAAAGCGCAGGTGTCGGTATGGTTAGGTTGATCGGTGGAATAACGCTGGTGATCGTGTTGGGTATCGTCAGTCTTCCCCTGATGGCGCAAACGGGTTCGCTGTCCGTCTCCTTGGCATCCGAAGAAGATATTGGCTTCGATTGTCCGATCACGGGGGCAATTGATCCGGCAGGGACGACTCTATGGGTGCTGATGAACAATTGTTGGGATGCCGACTACCATCTGCGTACTTTCAGCGTAGGCAGCGGTTCGCCGACCAATGATGAGCAGCACAGTTTCACCGCTGCGTTGGCGGGGCTTGAAGGGAAATATGGAGACCCCGTCTCGATGTCCATTGGGTTCACGCCCGATGGCGAC
>DATGQJ010000473.1:0-2865 GCA_035304265.1 Oceanobacillus sp. | reverse complement strand
AGGAACAACGAATGGTCGGCTGCATGGGACTGGGTAGGTCCAAACTGGGATGACATCAATGATATGTCGTCCTCTGCGGTAGGGTTTGTCGTTGGTGAGGGCTTGAGCGAAGAAAACCGCTTCTATCTGGACCAATTCATTGCTGACCTCGCCGCGTATGCAACCAATCCATTCGTGCCACAGAGCTTTGCATTGTGGCAGGGACCGCTGGCGCTACAGGATGGTACGGTGCTCGCTGAAGAAGGGCAGTTGGTAGATATGCTGGATGTGTGGTATCTGCCTCAACTGCTTGAGGGCATGGTGGGCGCAAGTGAGTAAGCGCTAGCACGAGGATCGTTTTGAGTTCAGGAAATTTCACCTAAGTAGATTGCAGCGGGGGCGGTTGTTCCGAAATTCGCAGCCGTCCCCGTGCTATATTTCAGCAGGGCATGACCATACCCCTATGAACATTGAGCTAAAGCACGTCCATAAACGATTTGGTCAGGTACATGCCAACGACGACATCAGCGTGACGTTTCAGGGCGGGCGCATCGTCGGCGTACTTGGCGAGAACGGCGCAGGCAAATCGACGCTGATGAAGATTCTCTCCGGCTTTCAGAGCATGGACAGCGGCGAGATTTTCATCGACGGGAAGCGTGCGAACTATCACGGACCTCAGGCGGCTATCGCCAGCGGAATCGGCATGTTACAGCAAGACCCGCTGGATGTCCCTGCTTTCACTGTGATTGAGAATTTTCTATACGGACAACGTGGCGGACTTCTCATGGGCAGGCGACAGGCAAGCCGAGTGCTGGCGCAGTTATGCGCTCGGTTTGGCTTCGACCTCGATCCGGATATGCCCGTCACGCAATTGAGCATTGGACAGCGACAGCAGTTAGAAATCGTGCGCCTGCTGGCGCTCGGCGTGAAAACGCTGATTCTGGATGAGCCGACAACCGGCATCTCGGCAGAACAAAAAGCGGTGTTGTTCAACACGCTGCGCGAACTGGCACGTCAGGATGGCATGAGCGTGCTGCTGGTTTCGCACAAATTGGAAGATGTGATTGCGCTGTGCGATGAGGTGGTCGTGCTGCGAGCAGGCAAACTGGTGGGCGATTTGCAGATGCCTGCCACGACACGGCAGCTTGTCACCCTGATGTTCGGGCAGGAATTGAGCACGCAGGCGCGAGAGCCTGTCGCGCTCGGCGAACCTAAAGTGAAACTTGACCACGTGTCCCTGCGAGATAAGCGGGTTCATGTGGAGGACTTCGTTCTGGAGATTCGGGCAGGTGAGGTCATCGGACTGGCAGGGTTGGAAGGCAGCGGGCAGGAACTGGTCATTCGCTGCTGCGCCGGATTGGTGAAGCCGATCCGGGGACACGTTTTCATTGAAAATAAAGATATGACGGGCAAACCCTATCGCGATTATTTGCATTGTGGGGTTGCCTTTGGCGCGGCTGGGCGTTTGGAAGAAGGCTTGATCGCCGGACTCACCCTGACCGAGCATGTTGCATTGACCGAATCGAACGGGCAAATGCTCAATTGGAGTCGTGCTCAACAACGGACGGAAAGCCAGTTGAAGCACTACAATGTGCGCGGCAGACCCGAATCGTATGTAGAGGAGTTATCGGGCGGAAACCAGCAGCGTTTACTGATGGCGCTGCTGCCGGAGAATCCTGTTTTGCTGGCACTCGAACAACCGACACGAGGCTTGGATGTGGACTCGGCACGATGGATATGGCAGCAGTTGCTTGCCCGTCGTGCCGCGGGAACTTCGATATTGTTCACCTCACCTGACCTCGACGAGTTGGTTGCGTATAGTGATCGTATCATTGTCTTTTATGCCGGACATGCATTCGAGGTTCCGGATGCCAGCCGCACGACGATTGACGAACTGGGGCGGTTGATCGGCGGGCATTTTGAGGAGTATGCCGTTTGATGAAGCATCGTCCGTTGTTTCACATCGGGTGGGTCATCCTGCCGATTCTTGCCTCACTGCTGATCACGGCGCTGCTGGTGCTCGCGGTGGGGAGTGACCCGCGTGAAGTCTTTGAAGCGATATGGCAGGGGGCGTTTCGCAATTCCAATGCCTTTGCCGGGGTGGTCAATTTCTGGATTCCGCTGGCGTTGTGCAGCATGGGCTTGATCATCACCTTCACCGCCGGATTGTGGAACATCGGCGTTGAGGGGCAGATGGCGATGGGCGCGTTGTTCGCAAGCTGGGCAGCGCAGTATGTGAATTTGCCCACGCCAATCCTGATTCCTGTGGAGATCGCCCTTGCGGTTTTAGGGGGTGTGTTGTGGGCGGCGCTGGTCGGTGTGCTCAAGACGCGGCTTGGCGTCCACGAGATTTTCGGCGGCGTGGCACTGAACTCACTGGCAAACGTAGCAACGATTTATCTTATCTCTGGTCCGTGGCAGCCACCGGAAGGCGGAAGTGCGCAATCGACTGCGCCGTTTCCAGCCCCGTCGCTGCTGCCGCCGATCAGCAATGAATTTCCGGTCAATTTGCTGGCGCTGCTGCTGGTACTCGTCGCCATCGTTTTCGTGATCTTCGCGCTGCGTGGAACGCGATGGGGCTTGCAGCTACGGGCGACGGGCAAAAATCCGCGTTCTGCGCTGCTGCTTGGTGTCCCCACCACCCGAAGCGCAATGAGCGCGTTGATGGTCTGCGGAGCGCTGGCGGGAATCGCGGGCGCATACCGCGTCCTCTTCACGTACAACAGCTTGCGCCCGTTTGTGTCGGGCGGAATCGGGTTTCTGGCGCTGCTGGTGGTGCTGCTGGTCGCGGTGCGGGCACTCTGGACGCCGTTTGTGGCGTTCGCATTTGCCGTGATTCTTGGGGGCACAACGCGGCTGCGTGTGGCGCTTCAACTTGACCAATCA
>DATGQJ010000472.1:0-2794 GCA_035304265.1 Oceanobacillus sp. | reverse complement strand
TAAGCCGCACTGCCTGTTCCTGCGAGAATCAGAATGCCGCGCCGTTCGCCTCTTGCGCCCACCAGCGCGATTTCCAGATCGCTGCTCGGCACAACAAAAGCAGAGGGCAGTACGGACGATACCACTTTGCATAGCCACGTCGCTGAATGCTGCGCCGCCGCGCCCGCCACGCCGATGCCAACGCCGTCTATTTGATCGGCGGTCACACCCGCGTTGTACAAAGCGGCTTGCATGGCTTCGCGGATTCGCTGGGCGGCGGAGTCGTGACCAATGATGCTCGGATTGACGGTTTCGCCTCTGCTTTCGCCCAACACCGTCAGGTCATGGTCAGTGACCGCCACGCGGATAGTGCTGCCGCCGCCGTCGATTCCCATGACGATAGGCATCACACGCTCCGCGCAAAAAAGTCGTGGATGGCGCGGCGGAAGGCGTGAATCCCTTCTTTCCAGCGTCCGGGATAAACGCGGTTGGTCAGGCAGGCGACCACGAGCCGCTTCTCAGGATCGATCCATAGTGACGTTCCTGTGAATCCGGTGTGCCCGTAGCTATCTGGGCTGAAGAAATCACCTGCCGATGAATCGGTAAGTCCCTTGAGCATCCAGCCAAGCCCAAAACGAAAGCCATTATGCCGTTGTTCCTGCACCGCCTCATTCATCAGCGATGGGGCGATTTGCAGGCGCTCGTCACGAGTTAGCCATGCCTGCCCAAACCGCGCAACGTCCGGCGCTGCTGCGAACAATCCGGCATGTCCCGCGATTCCGCCAACGCCACAGGCGTTCTCATCGTGGACTTCACCCCAGCAGCGCCGCTTTCGCCACGTCGGATCGTCTTCGGTAGGGGCAATACTGGTTTGGGGAATGCCGCCCTCACGTACCGGATTAAACAAAGGTGAGTCAAGTTGCAGCGGCTTCTTCACGTGTTCATAGATGACTTCGGCGAGGTTTTGCGCACCGCGCAGGCGAGTCACCGCTTCGCCGAGCAGCATCACGCCCAGATCGCTGTAGCGCACCGCGTCACCCGGTTGCCCTACAAACGGATAGCCGCAAATCGCTTTCAACCCGTTCGTCCATCGTATCACACGAGGAATTGGGTCAGGTTGTGTAGGTGGTGTGGGCGGCGCTCCGGCGGCGTTGTACACGTCGCGCCACGGGGCAAGCCCGGACGTGTGGGTCATCAAATGGCGAAATGTTACCCGCGTCGGATCGGCAGTTTGATTGAGGACATCTTCAGGCGTTGGTAGGCGTTCTTTGGTGTGTGGGTCTTGTCCGCCGTCCAGTGGACGAGCGCCGCTTTCGCCGAATTCGGGGATGACGCTCACCAGCGGATCATCCAATGCGACTGCCCCCGCGCTCACCAGTTGCAAAAATGCCGTGTGCGTGAAAAGTTTGGTGATGGATGCGAGGTCGAACAGGGTATGCTCTGTAACCGGGTGCTGCTTTGTTTCGGGATCAATCCATCCCCATGCCGTATTGATGAGCCATGCGCCATCATGAATGACCGCCAACGCCAGCGCAGGGAAGGTTTCGCCAAGATGCGGCGCGATGATGGTTTCGAGTTCGCTCAGTTGTGTATTCACGGCAATCAACACATTGCAGGGTCGTTAGAGGATATGAGCTTACCTCATCTTGAGCCAAAGTAGGAATGGCTTGGATAGATGGCACGTAATTCGCTACAATGCGGGCGAAAGATAGAGCGCAAAGGCGGTTATGCGAAGACTTGGCTTCCCGCTGGCAGCGACCATCATTGCATGGGTTCTGTTCGGGATTTGCGTTTACGTCCTCCTCACAGCGCCAGAACTCCGCTCCCTCATTGAACATGGTGTAACGTCTGGTGATTGGCGTGCCGAAAACTATCGTCAGCTAGGATTGTTTCTCGGCGTTGTCACCTTCTTTCTGTTCCTGATCGCAGCATTCAACACCTACTTCTTGCTTGGCAATGTCCGCGTGGCGATCAAGGTTGCGAACGTCATTCAAATTGAGGAAGTTGACGAAAAGCGCAAACGACAGGCTGAAATCCACGATGTGCTGGCGTCTTTGAGTGATGATGAACGCGAGGCGTTAAGGGAGTTGCTGGAAAGCGAGGATGATTCCGAGGCTCTGCGCCTGCATCGCTGATCTTAAGGGGAAATATATAGGGGGAAGGCAATGCTTCCCCCACATACTGAGTTATTCGGCTAATTCCTGCAAATAGCCTGTAAGCGCTTCGATTTCTTCATCGGTTAGCGGTGGGTAGCCGCCGCGTACCGGGTGAACGAAGCCCTGTTCAGGAACGATTTGCTCGACGGTGGTGAGGAATTCAACCAGCGCCGCTTCGTCTGTGAGAAGTTCACTGTCGGTAATCGCTGGACCGTTGTACGCCGTGCCTTCGCCATTCGCACCGTGACAACCCGCGCATAGCTGTGCATAGGCGGTTTCACCGGAGCGTGGTTCGGCGGGTGGCAGGTTCACGACTGTATCTTCCGACGGAACCGAGATCGGTGGATTGGTGGCAACCGCCGTCGGATTCTGGACGACTTCGGGCGCAGCGGTGGGTTGGCTGGCAGCGCCGACATTTTCCGTCTCGGTGCGTATGAAGGCGATAATGTGCTCAATCTGCTCGTCGGTGAGGCTTGGGTTTCCGCCGCGTGCGGGCATGTCTATCCCCGTCGTGTTGAGTTCATCCCACACTGGACGACCTGTGATGATGAATTGCAGCAGTTCTTCGTCGCTCAGGCTGTGTACGAATTCACTGGCGATCAGATCTTTACCAAGACCGGGGACGCCCCGCGCGTTCAACCCATGACACGCGGAACAGG
>DATGQJ010000471.1:0-4278 GCA_035304265.1 Oceanobacillus sp. | reverse complement strand
GTAAGCCGTGCAACCGCCTTCAATACATACTGCTCAGAGCGATTGAGACTCGTCCAGATGGTTCTGCATTCGGTGCGAATCGCGGGTTTCGATGCCAGCAGTGATGCCATGCTGTCCACATCTTGCTCTGCGAGGTTCACGTTGCTGAACTCTTCCAGTAAGTTAAATCCTGCCCGTAATATTCCGGCATACCGTCCGGTGGCTTGCAGCAGCAGGGTAGGAATTGGCTCTGGATAACTGATCTTGTTGCGCCGCGAGAGGTCTTCGACCATCTGTCGTGCGTCGGTTTCGTTGTACGGTCCGACATAATGCACGTTGTCGGTGAAAAGCTCGATGAATGGCTCAATATCCAGCATTGGGATGTTCAGGCGTTCGACCACCGTGACCAGCGGTGAGCGCGTGAACGTCAGGTAGACGATCCGGTTTTTGTTTGCGTCACGAATGCCGCGCAAGGTCTGGAAGAACTTGACCGGCATCTGCCGCAGCATCTCATCGAACTCGTCGAACAGGAACGCGATTTTGATGTTTTTGCGCATGAAGAACTCTAAGCCGAGTTCAAAGTAGCGCAGCGCCATATATGCATACAGCGGGTTCGTGCCGTCCTGTAGCGCCGTATAGCAGTCGTAGAACCGCCGCGCCTCGTCAGGACTGAGCATCTCGAACGGGTAGAACGCAAGGTACAGGCGATGCATCATCAGTTCGTAGCCCGCCCAACAGCGCACCTGTTCCGCGTCCGGCGCGTTTGGCGAGGGCAGTGGTCCCAACATATTCGCGTCGATCACGATGCTCTTGAAGCTGGCGGCGCTTTCGCCCATGTAATGCGCCTGCACGTCGGGGTCGATCAGGTGTTGCAGCAAGTTCGATTTTCCCGCGCTGCCAATACCAACCACCGCGCACGACGCGCTTGCCTGCCATTTTTGTGTGATGTACTCGACATCTTCTTTGCGGAATTCCAGTGGGCGCTTGCGGTTGGCTGCCATAACTTTCCTCGTAGTCAGCAGTCTGTAATTGTAGAATTGTACCCTAAGTGAGAGAATATGCGGAGATGATATAGGCGCACATGCGTGTACGCTCTGACCGATCCCTTTGCGGTTCAAACTTGCTTATAGAGGTCTCTGATGCAGAAAACCTACAAATACTTCGACCTGATCATGGCGCTCTTTGTCACCGTCTTGCTCTTGAGCAATCTCCTGAGCAGCGCCAAGCTGATTGACCTCAACACCAGCATCGGACCTATTGCCCTGATTTTCGATGCCGGAACGCTAGTATTCCCGATTTCCTATATCTTTGGCGACGTTCTCACTGAAGTCTACGGCTATCGTCGCTCTCGCCGTGTCATCTGGACAGGCTTTGGCGCGATGGTGCTGATGGCGTTTTTTGTCTGGTTGGCGGGAGTTCTGCCGGGTGAGCCGGGTTGGATGATGGATGCTAACCTTGGTCCCGAAGTCGTACCGGGACAGACCGCATATGAGACATTGCTCGGCGGGATCAGTGGGTTAGCGGTTGCCAGCCTCGCCGCCTATTTCGTGGGCGAGTTCAGCAATAGCTACGTGCTGGCACGGATGAAAGTCGCCATGCAGGGGCGGTTCGTATGGATGCGCACCATCGGCAGCACGCTCGTCGGTCAGGGTGTCGATACGTTGGTGTTTTTCAGCATTGCCACACTTTTAGGTGTTTTCAGTTGGGATTTGTTCGTCGGCTTGGTCGTGACCAACTACATCCTCAAGGTGGGAATCGAAGTCATCATGACCCCGATCACCTTGCAAATCATCGCCGGACTCAAACGCGCCGAACACGAGGATTTTTACGACACCAACACTGACTTCAATCCGTTCCGTTTGGATGCTTAGGAGTTTTTGGATTTCCCTCGATGGTTGCGACTGTGGCAAGCAAAAAGTGTTGCGCGGTATTGGCAACACTCGATAGGGCAGAAAAGGGGAAGCTCTACTTATCTTGCTGAGGCGGTATCCGGCATCAGGAAGTCATTCTCAACGGCTTCAATAATGAGCGCGTTGTTGAGCGCATAGTGGGACGGAATCCCAAACGTATTTGACTTCGCGACCCTGAAAAACCCCTGTGAAACGAATTGATCGAAGTCGGCTCGCTCCGCTAAATGCCAGCCGAGAGAACGGAAGTTGATGTGTCGGTCATCGAAAATCGCAGTGTTCCGAGCGCCCAAAGCTACTGTCCAGTTGGTTCCGATAGCGCCGCTTTTGAGACCCGGTACCAACGCGCGTAGAAGCTGCTTCTGTTTATCACTCAATTGATAGTGTGTCATTGTCCCCTCCACTTGTCTGTCGGGTTAAGTTTCATCAGAGATTACAATCATCATATCACATTCTGCCGCGCCCGTTATCTGTCGCGTCACCTGAACGTAGGTAATTGGACAACGAATTGCGGACTGCCGTAGCGGTTGACGGCGTAAACTGAGGGGAAATTGCCATCGATTGTCTCAAGGTAAGAATGTGATGAGGAAACTGCGATACTGGGGTAGTCCTCGAATTTGCCTGCGCTGACCTTTACAGGTTTTTAATCACCTCCGATATTCGCGCCTGTGATAAATCTCCACACCGCTGCGTTCATTTTCTCAGACTTGGAAAAGATAGTCGTCGCTGCAAGAAGTTCTGTCAGAACCCCAACGCTTTCGCATTGTGGAGGATGCAATGGCAGCACAGAAGTGGACATATGAGACTCTCGCGCAGGCAGATCGCCAAACGCTGGAGCAGGTCTTACTCAACGGAACTCCGCCCGATCCCGAACAGTTGAACGGTTACATCTACTGCGGCTGGAACCACGAGTGGATCGGTCATCTCTCCGGCAAGAAGTTCAAGAAGGCATTCTACAAGAAAGACGGCAAGAACATCGGCTACAACGAGATTGTCATTCAGGATGGCAAGGAGTACCGGGGTGAATGGAAGAACCGGATGTGGCGCGGCAGACCAATCCAGCTTGGTTACTTTCGCACCAGTTTGGTTAAAGATGAGCCACCGCAGCCGCTCTACGAACCCTACAAGCACCTCGGTCACTTCAACTACAACATCCCTCTGAACACAGGACTCAACGTCTTCTTCCGCTTCATCCGTGATTTTGTCGTGCTGCCCAACGAAGGTGACCACAGCCTGATGCTATGCAAGGCGTATTTGCAGGGTTTCCACTGGCTCAACGTCTTCTACTGCTACTTCCTGCTCGGTCATCGTGAAGAGATTAAGTATCTTCCTTGGTGGGCAGAAGAATCATGACAACCAGCGACATCATTTTCCAACCGTTGCACTTCCGCAATCTTACCGTCAAGAACCGCATTTTTCGCTCTAATGTCTCCGGGCGGTTCGATAACTACGATGGGTCAGGCAGTCAGGCACGCATCAACTGGGAAGAGAAGTTCGCGAAAGGCGGTGTTGGTGCGATTTGCTCGTCCTTCGTTCCGGTATCCATTCGGGGTAGGATTCTTCCCAATTACGCCACGATTCACCATGACAAGACCATTCCGTTCTGGCGTAAATTGGGTGAGAAGCTGCACGAGTATGACTGCAAGTACATTCTGCAACTCAGCCACTCAGGACGGCAGCAGGATTACGGCGGTATTGAAAACCTCGGCAAAAAGGCGCTGAGTTCCACCAGTAAAACCGAGTCTTTTCACGGTTTTGTCTGTCAGGCGATGACCAAAGCCGAAATCGACGAGACGGTACAGGAATTCGCCGATGGCGCTCGTCGTGCGCGACAAGCTGGACTGGATGGGATCGAACTGCATGGCGCGAACGGCTACCTGATCACCCAGTTCCTGAGTTCTGGCATCAATGACCGCAAGGACGAGTATGGCGGTTCGCTGGAAAATCGCGCCCGCTTCCTGATGGAGATCATCGCCGCGGTGCGCCGTGAGGTGGGCAACGATTTTCACTTTCAGGTGAAAATCAGCGCGGTTGACTACAACAACGCCGTGATTCCGTGGGAAAAGAAGGGGAACACACTTGAGGATACCATACAGGTCTGCAAATGGATGGAGCAGGCAGGTGTGGATGCCATTCACGTCTCGACAGGTAGCTTGTTTCCGCATCCGCGTAATCCCGTCGGTGGCTTTCCTGCGGATGAAGCGCTGCGCACCTACGATACAATCGTATCAAGTGGAGTGTACACCTTCCGTAATTACATCCTGCTGCGTTATCCGCCGCTGCGCACCATTTTCCGGTTGTTGTGGAACCGCACGAAGGGTAAGGTCATCGAAGGTGTAAATGTCGAAAACGCCAGAGCCATCAAGAACGCGGTGAATATCCCTGTGATCTG
>DATGQJ010000470.1:0-2504 GCA_035304265.1 Oceanobacillus sp. | reverse complement strand
CAGATCGGGCAACTGCTTCAGAGAACTCAGGAATTTTTCAGCATCAGCCTTCGCCAGAATCCCACGTCCGTCGAAGACCTGCGACAAGATGTCCGCGTATTGTCCCTTGTAGAGGACATAATCTGCCGCCAGAAACGCTTTCGCCATATCGCTAAAGTCAAATTCCCCAACGGGACCCAGTTCAATGGCGCAGACCACCATGTGCCCCACGATGTCACGCGCCCGGTGAATGGCAATACGCGGCTGCGCTTTCTTACGCAGGTGGTCATACACCCCCGCCAGAATGTCGTAGAACGCGCCAGTGAACAGACGGGAATAATTATGGCTCTCGCGTCCCAGTTCGGTTTCCGGGTTCGGGGGAATATAGGGCAGCGCATCAAACGGCATATGCTTGAGCGTATTGAGCGCATTCCTCAGATACACCGTATGCTCTTCGACGTGTTCCTGTACTTGCTGCGCCGATTGCTGCAAGTATTCTGCAATCGCCGCGATGAAATTGTCGATGCGAAGGTCGCCCTGTGTGACGTTCAGCACTCGTGTGATCAGCGAGTCATCGTGCAGCGCCACCAGCACCGAGGTCATGTCGCCAAAGCTCTCGTGAAATGCCGACGGTCCCAATCCAAACGATTCATTGTGCAAATCGCGTAAGCCATCCAGTACCGCATGTGCCGTCTCATGGCTGATGACATCCGCGCTCTGCGCCGCATTGAAGCTCTGTCCATTCGCCTCAAAACTGTAGAAACCGATCAGCCGATCCTGTTCGCTGTAGAAGGCGTTTGCACCGTTGCCGATATGCGGATCAACGTCGATACGCGGCAGCGGAAACGACCATGGAAGTTCACGCTGGGCGTAGCGTTCATACATACGCAGCGTGAAAGTGGTGTAATAAAAACAATTCACCTGATCGAACTCAGGGGTATCGGGCCAATAAAGATAATTGCCGTCTTCGTCGGGCTGAGCAGGATTGGCGCGGCTGTCGCGGATACGGACACGCGAATTCACCAGACCGGGGCGAATGTCCCGTTTTTGCATGATGCGAACTTCCGGCTCGCCGATAAACGGGTCTTGCGGGTAAACCAGCACTCGAACTTCGCCCAGACTTTCTTCGGATGGAGCATCTTCTTGTAGAGTAAACGTCCCTAACGCACGTTGGGCGATCATCGCCGGAATATTGGAGAGATTTTGCTCTTGCAGGCGGCGCAAGCGGTTGACCGCCGCCACAGTTTGACTATCCATGCTGCCCTCCTTCCAAGATCGGATCGTCACCCGTTCACACTAAAAAAGCAAAAAACTGGTTTACGTGGCAAGCAGAACTTTCATGCCTTCCGCCGCTTTAGGCAGCTTACGCGCAACGTGCCATGCAACGAGATAGGTTCTGCTGTCGTCTGCACCCACAAGGTTGAGGGTACGAAGCAGCCCCGCATTCACTTCGCGTTCAACCGCGATTCCCTGCACCAGAGCTACCCCAAGCCCTGCCTCAACACTACGCTTGATCGCTTCGGTTTCCCCCAGTAAGATGACGTTGTCCGCTTCCAGCGCGTCCGAGCCAAATAGTCGTTCCACCGATGCATGAAGCGCCGAACCCGGTTCGCGGGTCAGGAAAACCCGCGAGAGCAGTTCCATCGGCTCGACTTCCGTTCGGTTCGCCCATTCGTCATCAGGCGCGACGATCACCACCAGCCTGTCGCTCATGAATGGCTGCGTAACGATTTCGGGATGGGTTGCGGGCGACCCGACCAGCGCAAGATCAATGGCATCGGTTACCAGAAGCGCCAGTAAATCGCTGGTATTGCCGACGCTGATTTTCGTCCGGTACTGGGGGTAGTCGCTTCGATAACGGCTCAACAGATTGGGCAGTACGTAAGTTGCCAGTGTATGCCCAACGCCAAGCCGGAGTGTACTCTGTTCTAGTCCGGCAGCCGTTCGCACAGCCTCTTTCGCTTCGTTAGAGAGCGCGACCATCTTTTCGCCGTATGGCAGCAAGGCTTCACCGGCAGCAGTGAGGCGCAAGCGGCGGGTATCGCGTTCGATCAGTGGAGCACCCAACGCGGCTTCCAGCGCGGCAAGCTGCTGAGAAACCGTCGGTTGCGTCATGTGCAGGTGTTCAGCGGCGCGGGTAAAATTTCCTAGCCGCGCAACCGTCACGAAGATGTTGAGTTTATGCAGATCGAGCATGTACGATAGACAGCCGTTATGAGAGCTATTGAAAAATGCAGTTGGAATAATACCACGAAGCCTTTTATCCTTTAAGTAATGCACCACTTCGTTTATGGAGTGATCTAACAATTTGCCTGTGATTGGGTACAATGGAGTTCATCATGCCTTTTTCCCAATCCAAGTTAAGCCGTTTCTAAGCCGCCGATTTTCCCCGACGGCTGTAAAGCGATAGGAAATCATCAAGATGAGCAGAAGAATTGACACCTTCGGTACGCGAGGCACCATCAGCACTGGTTCCGGTGAGGCGGTCATCTATCGCCTCAACAAATTGACTGAACGCGGCATTG
>DATGQJ010000469.1:0-3128 GCA_035304265.1 Oceanobacillus sp. | reverse complement strand
CGCGTTCGGCAGCAACCTTACCGCCTACCACGAACGACAGCATGTCGATGGGATCGAGTACGTCCGGACCCCAGAACCAGTAGGCGAAGCCCTGCTGCCCGGTGCGGTATTGTTCCAACGCAACCTGCAAGTCGGCAGGTTCGAGCGTGACGTTGATGCCTACTTCCGCGAGGTCTGCCTGAATCTTCTGGGCATTGGTATCCATATTGACGCCCTGGAAGGTGAAGGTTGGGTATTGCAGGGTGATGTCGAAGCCGTCCTCGTAGCCCGCTTCTGCCAGCAGTTCACGCGCAAGGTCAAGGTCGCGCTGAATCGCCTGATCCGGGCTGAAGGCGAACTGCTGCCCAACCGCCATGATCGAACCGGGGGTGATGCCGCCCCACAACTCGACATAACCTTCATAATCCAGCGCGTAGCGGATAGCACGTTGTACCAGCGGGTCGGATACCGGACCGCCGATCTCCGGGTCCATGTTCATCAGCAGGAAGTGAATGATGTTGCCCGGAACGCTGGCAATGGTGATCTCGCCGCTGGCATCCAACCCCGGCATCTGATCCGAGGTGAGGTCAAGTGCGATGTCGATCTCGCCGGATTCAAGCGCAACTTTCTGGGTTGCCGCTTCGGGAATGTTGGTGATGATAATGCGGTCAAAATAGGGGGCTGTACCCCAGTAGTTCGGATTGCGAACCAGCACCGTTTGAACCTGTGGTTCCCAGCTTTCGAGGATGTATGGACCCGTTCCCGCGGACGTGCTGTTCAGGAAGCTCTCGGCGGCGTCTGTCGAAGCCGCGCCTTCTTCAGCCACGCCACCGTTCTCGATGACCTGTGAATCGTTGGTGATGCCAAACGCATTGTTGGCGAGGTTGGCAAGGAACGATGGATCAACGTCATTCAGGGTGAAGGTCACGGTGTGTTCATCGTCCGCTGTTACGCTGGCGATGTTGTTGGTCAGGAACGATGGATTGCCCTCGACATATTTCAGACGGTTCACCGAGAACACCACGTCATCGGCGGTCAGCGGATCGCCATTGGCGAACGTGACATCATCGCGCAGCGTGAAGGTGTAGGTCAAGCCGTCTTCCGAGATTGTCCAATCTGTCGCCAGCAGCGGCAGGATGGCGCTGGCGTCTTCCGGGGGAAATGTCACCAGCGTTTCGTAAGTGACGTGATTGATGATACCCGTTGTTTGCGTATATCCTCGCGCCGGATCGAGCGAATCGGTGCTTTCGACGTGCCCGACCACCAGCACTCGCTCTTCCTGCGCCGACGTTACACCAACGACGAACAGCAAAGCGACCATCAAGAGCAGCATTAAACGTTTCATGCTATTACCTCTGATTGACTGCACTAAAACATTACGGAGTGGAGATTGCACTGAAACGATTGTAGCGAATCTACGCTTGCTCGCAAAAAGTCCAATATCCGTTTTGTGGTATGTTGCGCTATATTGTGCGCTTCGGGATTTAACTCAATCGAGGATTTGCAACATGGTTTACGACCAGCGCCTTCAGCAGTTTCGTCAGATACTTGATGCTGATCTGGCGTTCTTTCCCATTTCTTCCGATCTACAATACCTGACTGGCATTCCGCGTGACATCCCCAATTTTGGTGCAACTATCCATCCCGGTGCGTGGCTGGAAGGGGCGTGGATCACACCAACTCATGATCCGGTGCTGACGCTGCCGCGCATGACGGCGGAATTTGGCGGGCTGGAACGACTCAGCAATGTACAGCTACGGGTGCTTGGCGATTGGGACGACCCGGCGACGCTTGTGCGTGATGTGCTCAAGGGATTCAACCTGCCCGCCAAGCCTAAGATTGCGGTCAGCAATTGGAGCGAGGGCGAAACGCTTATTCACTTGCAGGAAATTCTACCGGATGCGAAATTTGTCTCTGCAACCGACATCTTGCGCAAGCTGCGCGTTCTCAAATCTGAAGAGGAAATCGCCATCATGCGCGAGGCGGGGAAGATCACCGAAGCCGCCTTTGCCGACTTGCTCAAACAGTTGAAGCATGGCATGACCGAACTGGACGTGATCAATGAGGTCGATTACCAACTGCGGCGGCATGGCTCGCTTGGTCCTTCTTTCACCACGTCGCTCTATAATTCGGGACCCAATCACGAGTTAATCTTTGGCGAGCGAGAGAAACACTGGCATCGTCCGTTGAACCCGCCTGTCGCAATCTTGTTCGACTTTGGCGCAGTCCATGACGGCTATTGCTATGACTACGGGCGCACGGTTGCCTTTGGCGAACCCAATGAGGATTTCCGGCGGGTTTACGATCTGGTGATGGCGTCTCAAGCCGCCGGAGTTGCGGCGCTGCGTGCGGGCGAGATGACCGCTGAAGCTGCGGACGCGGCAGCACGCAAGGTCATTGAGGATGGGGGATTTGGCGCTGAGTTCCGGCACCGGCTTGGACACGGCATCGGTATGGATGTTCACGAGCCACCGTTCCTCACAAAAGGCGATACCACCGTGCTGCAAGAAGGCATGTTGTTCACCGTCGAGCCGAGCATTATGCGGTTTGGCACTTTTTCGGCGCGTGTGGAAGATGTGGTGGTGGTGCGCCCCGGTGGTGGCGAAAAACTGACCAACGGCTTCCAGAGCTTGTACGTCGTGGATTAGGGCGTAACCGCAGAGACTATGAGCGAATTCCAGATTTACGATCTGCGTGTGACCGTCGAAGCCATTGAAGGGCGTTCCGTTTGCGGGTTAGCCGTTGGCGACTATTTTGAACTCACTGAAAGCTGCCGCTTGCGTATCCCGGCAGGGAAGCATTTTTGCATTTATGCGCTCAGCGCCGTGTTGCCGCTGCTGGCGGCGAAGCAGCGTGAACTTGCCTCTGGCGACTGGCTGGAACGCGATTCGCTGGTTGCCTGTCCCGATCCTGATGAACGGTTGATCATGCGGGTGGAACGTATCGGCAAGCGCACCATGGACAGCGACGATTTAACATGACACGCCAGATCAGTATCGCCTTACAAACCAACAAGACGCCTGCGGAATATGTTCGACTGGCGCAGTTGATCAATCGCTACCCGTTCGACGGCGTGAGCGTTTACTGTGATGCGCCGTTTCATCCCGGTTTTGCGCCGTTGTTCCTGATGGCTCCGCATCTTACGCGAG
>DATGQJ010000468.1:0-11358 GCA_035304265.1 Oceanobacillus sp. | reverse complement strand
TCGACTGTGATGAAGGGGAATTCTGGTTGGTCAATGTGCTTAATGTTGCCGACTGTTTGGATCATGATCAGTCGGAATTCACCTACTTACCAAGCGGAAAGATCAAGGGGATACGCCGTTACGTATTCAAACCCAACTGCTTGGAAGGGCATCATATCTTTCGCACTCCTGAACACAATTACTCCCGTATCTTCGTCTCTGATGAATTCAAAGCTCTGGTGGAAAACAGTGATTTGGTCGGCTTGAAGTTTGTACCCGCCCCTTGGGAAACAAAAGCAAGCGGAGAAATGTAGGGCAGACCTGTGCGTCTGCCCTTTTGCATTGTCAGGCTTATTCTGGTTCCGCTGCAATCCGCGCAAGGTCGAACCAGTTGAGGAAACTTATTCGCGTCACCAGTTCGTAGCCCTGATCGCCCATTGGACCACCTAACGGACGATAAACCAGCGCATCACCTTCATTGAAGCGAATGTCTTCCGGTATGCTGATTACGGTGTTCATGCCTTCAGCCGGGGGAATTGCCAGCAAGGTTTCGAGCGCCTGCTCCAGTTGCGCTTTGGGAATTATGTTCGGTTCACCGAAGGCAAGTTGAGCAGTCTCGCGAGTGCGGCAGTATTCGGTGCTGATCAGTTCGCCCACCGGCACAGCCAACGTCGCCCACGTTTCGCCAATGCTGGCAGCATCCAGCCGCCCCTGCTCGCTCAAATTACGCTGGGTTTCGCACGATGCAAGGTCGGTATCTTCCTGCGCGTTATCGGTTCTGGCGTGGCGCACGTAAATGACGTAACCGCCCTCGCGCAAATCTTCCAGTAATGCCCTGCCTTCCTCGACATATGCTGATAGCGAACCTCATTGCATTCGCTGTAAATGGCGTCGAGTTGACTTTCCAAACTAGCGATGCCGTTGAGCGAGGATTCAAGGTCACTCGATCCATGCTCCGTATAAGCGTTGTAGACCTCGCCAACACGGTTCGCGATATGCTCTCCACTACAGATGTCACCCGCTTGTGCCACCACTATTTGCGCTGTGACACCCACTAACATTACGATCATGCCTCGAACGATGCGGTTCATAATTTAGCTCCTTTGCTAGAGAATTGTGGGACGAGACTCCAGACGCCCGCGCGTTGCGAGCATTCGCGGGCGTCACCTTGAATTCCGTCGAATTAATGCTTTCGCCGCCTTCTGATTGCAGTAAACGCGAAGACAGCACCGATACCAACTGGATGGTTAACACACGCGCTTATCAGGAAGCCGAACAGCAATTCATAGGAAGTCGGTTCATCGGAAGGGCACTCTTCTGGAAAGGTCGCGCGGTAGTAGATAACACTGCAAGTCGAGCATTCATCAAGGTGTGCGACATAGTAGTTGTAATCGGCGCACGTGGACGTAATACCAGTATCGACGTTGATTTCCGGTATAGAGCCGTCGCTTTGGGGAGGAGGGACGGGTTCTTCAGCCGGGGGTTCACCGCCGTTCCTTGCAATGCACTCCGCCAGACTGAAAGACTTTGAGCCGGGATGATTCGGACCATAGCCGTTCGAGCCTGAAATGGTGATGGTGTCCTCAACCCGATTGACGGTCAAACCATTCCCACCATCGAAGGGAAATGGACCGTCGATCAATCGACGGATCGGTATACGATTGGCTTCTTGCGGGTTGGCGGCAGAGAAGCCCCATACTTCCACAACGTCACGGTTGCAGTACACCGAATAGTATTCGTCCATCTGCGGGTTCAGCCGCGTATCGCTGTAGCCTTCCCATGACGACTCTGAAGAATCATCTGAATCGTCGTCTGGATGTTCGTAACACTCCGCTTCACCCACACAGGGCAATTCTTCTTGATAGGCGGACAGTGACGATGTGCCAAGTACCGTCAGTATGAGCAAGACAATCCAAGTTCGCCGTAGCATGGTCAATAAGCTCCTTGGTTCTAGTTGATTGATCAAGTGGGCTGCATCCAGAGACGCAGCTTTATCCCAAGCCAGACGCCACCAAAGACAGCAGCGCCAAACACCCAACCGGACAATGCGAATGCTGAAATGCCGGACAACAGGGTCCCAACGGTGCAACCGAGCGCACTCATCGCCCCCCAGCCCATCAAAACCCCGCCGAACAACGCAGTGATCCCGCCGCGTGCCGTCAGCTTTTCCGGCACGAAACGCTTCGACAGCAGCGCCGCCGCAAATGATCCCAGCACCAATCCGCCGATCAGCAGCCCGTTGTCTGTGATGGTCTGGATAACCTGCGCCGTACAGCCCGCGAACGTATCCAGCCCATTCAGCCGCTCTGCGATCAATCCTGCGTTCGTCAGAAATGTCCGCGACATGCTGCCAAACTGCGCCGTCACGCCAAGCGGCTCCACACGGAAATAGGCGAACACGCCGATAACGCCCACCAGAGCGCCCGTGACCGGCGGATTCCATCGTTGGCAAAATACGGTTTCCCATACCCGTCCGAAACTGAGCCTGCCGCCCCGCAATTCCGCGAGATCGGGCAGATAGCGCAAGTGCATCAACGCCAGCGCAAGGATGACCGCCAGATGCAGCGCAAGTGAGCCGCCATAGCCGAAAGTCGCTGGCAGCCACACAACCGGCGCACGCACGAGTGTGTCCTCGTACAACCTGCTCCACGTAAACAACCCGACGCCAAAACCGACCAGCGATCCAAACAGCGCAATCGGTGCGCGGGTGGAACCTTCGCCAAGGCGGTAAAGATGCCCGCTGATGCACGCCCCGGACAGCGTCATGCCGATGCCAAACGCGCTTCCTGCCGCGACCAGCACCCACGACACGGGACCAATATGGGCATCCGGCGGTAAACGTCCGCTGTATGGGTTCGGCAGAAACACGCCAAAGACAATGGCGTAGCCGACGCCGCCTACCGCAAGTGCGGTCAGAATGGCATACAACGGGGCGCTGTTGCGGAACTCGATAAAATCACGCAAGATGCAGAAGAAACAGAAGCGTCCGCGCTGGAACACCACGCCAAGCGCCGCACCCGTCAGCAGTGAGTAAGCCGCCGCCGAGTTGTGCAGCCGGTAAGCACCCACAATCACGATGGCGATAATCAGAAGCACAATCGCCATACGGATAACGTCGCCGCGCGAAACCGCAAATTGGGGAGCAGCCCCAGAAATGGAACTGCTCCCGGAAGCGAACCGATTCACGGTTTATCGCGCTCCCCAGATCGTTTGCGCCGGATTTTCGATGGGTACGCCGACGGCGTTGCCCCACTCCGTCCACGAACCATCGTAAAGCGCCACGTCATAGCCGAGAAGCTGGTTGAGGACGAACCAACTGTGGCTGGCACGCTCCCCAATACGGCAGTAGACGACAATCGGCTGGCTGCCGTCGATGCCAGCGGCGGCGTAGAGCGCTCGCAGTTCGTCGAGCGAACGGAACGTGCCATCCTCGTTGACGGTCTGTGACCACGGGATGTTCACCGCGCCGGGGATATGCCCTGCGCGAACCGCCAGTTCCGGCACGCCTTCCGGCGCGAAGATTTCGCCGTTGTATTCGGCGGCTCCTCGAATGTCGATCAGGTTTGCTTCAGTCTCGCCCTCGACAATCGCCAGCACATCCGGCAGAAAAGCACGCAGGTCGCTATTCACTTCGGTGACGCTGAAATCGCCTGTGGCATGGCTGGGAACGTCAGTTGTCATTTCGCGCCCTTCCGCTTCCCAGAGTGCGCGTCCGCCGTTCAGCAAGCGAACGTCCTGCGCTCCGTAGAGGTTGAAGACCCACGCGCCCCATGCCGCGAACCAGTTGTTGTTGTCGCCATACAGCACAACCGTAGTGTCGTCGTTGATGCCCGCCTCACGCGCCAGCGCTTCAAATCCCTCAGGCGAGATGATGTCGCGCCGCACCGTATCCACCAGATCGGTGTGCCAGTCGAAATTGACCGCGCCGGAGATGTGCCCGCGCTCGTATGCGCCCTCTTCGATGCTGACTTCAACAATCCTCACCATCGGGTTGTCCAGATTGTCGGTCAGCCAGTCGGCGCTGACGACGTGTTCCGGCATTTCGGTGCTGCCCTGTGCGTAAACCGTGGTGATCATTGAAACCAGCAGGGCGAAAATCGCCAGATAACGAAGTTTCATAGGAAATCTCCTTCTCGTTGATTGGACTAGGGGTCGTTCAACTCAGGGCTGCTCGCCTTTGACGATGGGATTACCGATCAGGTTGCCCCATTCCGTCCACGAACCGTCGTAGTTGCGCACGTTCTTGTAGCCGAGGATGTACTTCATCACCACCCACGTGTGCGACGAACGTTCCCCGATGCGGCAGTAGGTGAGGATCTCGTTGCCGTTGCCAGCGAGACCTTTTTCGCCGTACAACTTCATCAATTCGTCTTTGGGCTTGTACGTCCCATCTTCGGCAACCGCCTGACTCCAGGGAATGTTGATCGCGCCGGGGATGTGTCCCGCCCGCTGCGCCGTTTCAGTCATACCCGGCGGCGCGATGATCTCGCCCTTGTACTCCGCCGGAGAGCGCACGTCCACCATCTCGAATCCGTATTTCCCCAGCCGCGCTTTGATGTAGTCTCGGTCAGCGCGATAGGTGCTGTTGATCTTCCGTACTCGATAATCCGTCGGCGGATAAACGGGCACTTCGGCGGTCATCGGGCGTTCTTCCGCCTTCCACTTCTTCAAACCGCCGTCCATCAGGCTGACGTTTTCGTGCCCGTAATACTGGAAAATCCAGAAGCCATACGCGGCGAACCAGTTGTTGTTGTCGCCATAGAGAATCACGTGCATATCCGGCGTGATTCCTGCTTGGCTCAACAGCGCCTCGAAGTTCTCCTTCGTGATGATGTCGCGCTGCACCTGATCCTGTAGCTGGCTCGTCCAGCTAAAGTTGACCGCGCCCGGTAGGTGTTCGGTGTCGTAGAGTGAGGTTTCCACACTCACCTCGACGATGCGAATCGCCGGATCATTCAGATGATCCGCGACCCATTGGGTAGTTACGAGAGCTTTCGTCATGGTTTCCTCGCTTATGGATTGAAGATGATGCTGATCTGGGTGCTGGTGCTCACGTCATCACAAATCTGATCGCGCGGCACTTCTCCGCGTCGTACCGGCTCTGAATCGGGTGCATAGCAAACCGTAGTGGTGAGCAGGATTGGAATGCTTCGTCGTTCCTCTGCGGTGTGCCCATCGCGCCCGGTACAGTCACTCAACCTGAACGACTTTTCGCCGGGTTGTGGCGCGAGGTTGCCGCTGTCGCCGGAAACCATGATGGTGTCGCCATCGCGCCTGACGTTGATTGGCGTGTCCCCTTCCCTATAGTTGGGGGTTATCAGCGTGCCGCCGTCGGAACCGAGTTCTTCAAGCATCCAGATCGGAACCAGACTGAGAAGGCTTCCCGATGACACGCCGCGCCAAATCTCCAGAAATGTGTTGGCGCACCAGACCGAGTAATACTCGTCCATCTGCGGATTGAGCCGCCCATCGCTGTAGCCCTCCCAGACCGAACTGCTCGGTGCGGGACTCGGGGTTTGCGTCCCATAGCACTCTGGTCTGCCGAGGCATGGCGGTTGTTCCTGTGCCGCTGTCGTCAGCGCTGCGCTCACGATGAGCACGCTCAGCAGCAGACTGATTCGAAATCTATGCAGCATATGACCTTTCTGTTCCTCCGTTCATCGAATGTCCCAACGCATTGATACGATTTCCTCGATAAAATCCCTCCTTCTGTTGACCGGAAACAGGCAACACAAAACCATCCCGCTGTAACAGCGGCTAAAAGAAGTTCTATTCAACTAAGTTCAGTTAAGGGTGTTGGATGATGGTTAAGGTATGCGCTCGAACAAGGCGATCAACTCCTCGCCGCGCCGCGTGAGGCGGTAATACACGCGCTTGCCGATACGGTGCGGCTCGACCAAACCTGCCTTCGTCAAGCGATTGAGCAGTTGGGACACTGCCCCCGATGAAACACCCAACCTTTGCGCCAGTTCTCCCGTCGAGGCGGGCGTTCGCAGACTTTGCAGGACTTTTGCCCGTCCTGCGCCCATCGCCAGTTCTAGCGGCTTCGATGCACCAGTATCCCCATTGTAGATTCCTCCTGTCCCGCGTGCCCGGTAAACAATCATGGGGTTCAACTGGGGAGCCAGTTGCGCCCATACCCAGTCTACAAAAATCGTCGGTACAAGTTGAAACCCATTACCCTCATGACGGGCAGTGACCGCGGCGGCGGTTTCACCTTGAATGCTGCCTACCTGAATCTGGTTGTTCTGGAAGCTGATCGAATGATGCAGGTCGGGCAGCAGTTTACTGGGACCGTCGAGCGCCAACAGCTTGCCCCGGTACAAGAGGTCGCCTTCTATCACTGAGATCATCTGTGACCACGAACGCGCAAAGGTGCGCTGCCAGTAGAGCCGCAGTTCTTCCACCAGACACCAGATTGCCTCACGAGGATGGGTCAGGAAGGAACGTCGTATGTCCGAATCGCCGTCTCTCTGGATGAGTTTCTGGATGTTCTCGCGGATCAGTTGTTCGGGCGTCGATAAGAGCTTCTCGAAATCGTCCTCGATGCAGGTCTGGTATTGCATTGGCGTTGGCGTGATGAAATCCGGGATGTATCCGCATTCTGAACTGACTAACGCTTCCAGATAAGGCAGTTCCACGTCGTATAGCGCCCGCTTGCTCTCCTCGACCCAGCGATGATGCCCCCCTTGCAATGCCGGATCTCTCAATACCTGAACGCTGAGAGACATTTCCAGCAGCGGAGAATACGTAAACCGCATTTTCGACAGGTCTTCAGGGGTGGTATGGATGATAATCTTGGTCATAGCGATACTCGTTCGTTTCAATCAATCCGCTCGAACAAGGCGATCAATTCCTCGCCACGCTGCGTGAGCCGGTAGTACACGCGCTTGCCGATACGGTGCGGCTCGACCAGACCCGCTTTTGTCAATCGGCTAAGAATCTGCGACACCGCGCCCGAAGAAACCCCCACTTTATGCGCCAGTTCTCCCGTCGAAGCTGGCGTTTTCAATGCTTCCAGAATCCTTGCCCGTCCTGCGCCCATCGCCAGTTCCAGCGATTGACTCGGCGGCTTCTGATTCCAGATACCGCCTGTGCCGCGCACGCCATACGCCAGCAGCGGCTTCCACTCTGGCGTCACCTGAAACATCCGCCCGCATCCCCGGAAAATGGTGGGGACAAGCTGAAGTCCGTTGCCTCCTAAATCCAGTTCAATATCCTCGTCAACGTACTGGCAGCAGGCTTCAATCTGTATCCGGTTGCGCTCGTAACTCACGGTGGAATGCAAATCGGCAAATAGATGATCGGCTCCGTTGAGCGCCAGCAACCGCGCCCGATACAACACGTCGCTTTCCAGAATGCTGACCATCGGCTGCCAGTGATGTGCCAGCGTGCGCCGCCAGTACGTCCGAATTTCCTCAACCAGACACCAGACGGCTTCACGGGGATGTACCACAAAAAAGCGCCGTATCTCCGAATCCCCATCTTCCTTGATGAGTTCGAGCACCTTGCTGCGAATGACCTCATCCGGCGTCGCCAGAATTTCGGCGAGATCGTCTTCGATGTTGGTGCGATTGGTCATCGGCGTGAAGGTCAAAAAGTCAGGGATGTAGCCGGACGCCGGGACGAGTGCGCTCAGATAGACCAGATCGGTATCGTATAAAGCGCGGCAAGCCTCTTCCAGCCAGCGGCGATGAGGGGTTTGAAACGCCGGATTGTTCATGACCCGGTGGCTCAAAACCACTTCCATCAGCGGGTGGTATGCAAACCGCATTTTCGCCAGATCATCGGTACTGGTGCGGATGGTGATCATAAATACCGCTTTTACTCTTTATGACGATGTAATTCATCATATGGAAGATGGCATTATGAGGCAATCATTTTAGCAAAACCTAAAATGACAGAGAGGCTACGCAAAGCCTCTCCGTCAATTGCCAAACCCGATCTCGGTTAGAAGTTGGTTTGAATTCACCAACCCGTTTCCAACTTTCACCTGCAAATACCTGCATTGCAGGTCTACTGTTATCTTCCCCCTCTGCGCTTGCGTCGTCTCAACCAATGAATACTCGGCAGCATCACCAGCGCAGCGAGAGGCCAGCCTCCAAAAACGCATCTGTACCAGATATAAAATGCCTGAGCCAACTGCACCCCAATCCAAGTTAAGTCCGACTGTCTGAGACATTTTCTAAGTTCGCTGTAAAAGTAAGTCAGCCTCTCACAGTCTGGGAAGAACCCTAGTTCGCATCGCTCTGGATTCGAATTGCGAAAGGTTGAGTCGGCACAAGCTAATCGCTGGTTGCATTCCACACGTGCTACTTCGTCAGTTATTTGCATACATTCCATCTGCTCGTCCGTAAGTGTCGCAGTGGGAAAGATAAGTTCAGCAGGTAGCACGATGGCAGCGAACGCGCGGCATTGATCGATGCTGAACGACTTCTCACCGGACTGTGGCGCAAAGTTTCCGTTTTCACCAGAGAGGGTGATCATGTCACCACTGCGAGTGACGGTCACGTCGCCCGACGCGACAAACGAACCGCCGTCGCCCATGATGGCAACCTGTGCGATTCCAATCAATGTCACCAGTTCTCGGTTTGGCACATCGCGCCACACATAGATCACACTGGCGTCACATTCGATGGAATAGTATTCACCCTCTACCGGATTCACAGGTTCACGGCATCCCTGAGCGCTCAAGCAGGTTGGCTCCTGATATATCGGGGACGCTGTGATCGATGAGATCGGAGTCAATAACGCTACAAGGCTGAATAAGCACAACGCGATCAAGATCTGTCGTATCGATCTGCCCTGATTCATCTTTGAACACTCCTTGACGAATTCAACCGCCGCTTGCGTTGAGGTCGTGTTCTGAAGGTGGCAAAAAACACAATGCCCACTGTCACCGGAAGACCAAGGCAAAAGTTGAGAATCGCGTTGCTCTCTTCGTAGAGGATATACAGTGAATCCGGGCATTCACTTCGGGTCAAAGCCGGAAAATCTGGAGCGCCGGGACAGTTCACATAGAGGCAGTCTACCCGCTCCTGTTCAGTAGGCAGGTTCATGCATTCTCTTTGCGCATCGGTCAGCTCCCCCTCGACGGATGATAGTTCGGGTAAGCTGCCGTTGTGTTCAATGCATTCGCTCCAACTGAACGACTTTTCGCCGGGTTGTGGCGCAAAGTTGCCGTTTTCGCCAGAGAGCGTAATCATGTCATCGCTGCGCGTAACCGTCACATTATTAGAAACAACCAGCGAAGCACCGTCGTTCAAAGCGTCAATCTGGAAAAAGGAAACGGATGTCACCAACAACGGGCTTGGAATCGACACCCATACCCACACGGCGTTGATGGTACACTGCACCATGTAATATTCGTCCGGTTCTGGGTTTACAGGTTCAGGGCATCCTTCACCGTCGAAACAGGGGAGGTTTTGATACGCCGTGACCACCGGAACGACGCACATGAGCATAAGCAATAGTGCCGCGACGATGAATTGCATTCTGCGAAGCTTCATCATCAACCACTCCTTGAACTGAGCTTTGAGGGAGGGTGGCAGCGTTGTCAACTGGGTAATTGCCATTTTCAGCGCGAATGAAAATCCGCGCCAGCTCACAAACGGAACTGGTTGTAAATATCGTGTACAGACTCAATAAAGATTGCCACTTATGCATTTCCAACTGTCTTCTTATAAAATCTCATGTACACTCATGGATGGCACGCATGTAGCTTTGACACAGGCATTCAATGGCACGAGATTATTACGAGGTACTCGGCGTTCCGCGCAGCGCCGATAAGCAGCAGATCAAATCGGCTTTTCGCCGTCTTGCGCGTGAATATCACCCGGACGTGAATAAGAACCCCGACGCGGAAGAACGCTTAAAGAGATCAACGAAGCTTACGACGTTCTCTCCGACGACGAGAAACGCGCCCGCTATGACCGCTTCGGTCACGCTGGAGTCTCCGGCAATGGTGGGTTTGGCGGCGCGACAGGTTTTGGTGGCTTCGAAGAAATTTTTGAAGAATTCTTCGGAAACATCGGCGGAATGCGATCCAGCCGTCGTCGTGGTCCGCGTCCCGGCTCTGATCGCCGTGTGGACGTGACTATCTCGTTTGAAGAGTCGATCTTTGGCGTCGAAAAAGAAGTCGAGTTCGAGCGGTTGGAGAACTGCGAGACCTGCGCGGGTACGGGTGCAGCGCCGGGAACGTCGCCTGTGCGTTGTTCGCAGTGTAACGGCACGGGTGAAGTGCGTCAGGTGCAGCAAACCTTCCTCGGACCGATGGTGCAGGTGACGACCTGCCCGCGCTGCGGTGGCAAGGGCGAAACCATCACCAGCCCATGCCAGACCTGCCGGGGCGGTGGTCGTGTGCGCAACAAAGCGGTTCTCGCCGTGCAGATTCCGGCAGGCGTGCGCGAAGGGCTGCAAATCCAGATTCGCGGCGAAGGTGACGCGGGCGAAGGCAGCGCCCCCAGCGGCAACCTCTACGTCGTCGTCCACGTCCACGAGCATGAATTCTTCAAACGCAAAGACAACGACATCATCCTCGACATCAGTATCAACGTCGCACAGGCGGCGTTGGGCGATAAAGTGATCATCCCCACCGTTGAAGGCGACGTGGAATTGACCATCCCACCGGGGACACAGACCGGACGGGTGTTCCGTCTGCGCGGCAAGGGTGTTCCGCGTTTACGCAGCGACGGCTCGAACTCCGGGCGCGGCGATCAACTGGTCTACATACAGGTGGAAATCCCTACCCGCTTGACCGACGAGCAGCGTCACTTGTTCGAGCAGTTGGCGGAGACGCTCGGCTCCGGTATCTCGCCACAGCGCAACGGCAAAGGCTTCTTTGACCGCGTGATGGACTTCTTCGCAGGCGAACAGGGGTAGATTTTTTAAGGCACAGAGGACACGGAGCGCTCGCGCTCTTTGTGTCCTTTGTGATTCTTTATCTGCGGTGTTTAGAGGTGAAACACTCTTGCCAAGATGGATTGAAGTATCACTCTCGGTAGACGGTGAGGCGGCGGAAGCGGCTGCCGAACTCCTCAACCGTTACGGCTATCAGGGCGTAGCGGTGGAACACGACGGCATCCCGCCCGACAAGCTGGACGAGGACGAGATACCACCTGCCAAGCGCATGACCGTTCGCGCCTATCTGCCCGAAGACGAACGGGTGGAAGAAACCCGCCAGCAGTTGGAAACCGCGCTCGGTTACATGAACATGATGTATCCTATACCTGCGCCTGTCTACCGCATCGTCGAAGAAAGCGATTGGGCGGAAGCGTGGAAGGCGCACTATCACCCCATTCGCATCGGCAAGCGCCTGCTCATCCGTCCCCTGTGGATCGACCTCGAACTCGCGCCCGACGACCTTGAGATTGCGCTCGA
>DATGQJ010000467.1:0-18778 GCA_035304265.1 Oceanobacillus sp. | reverse complement strand
CTCTACATTAAAGACCTCGGCAGCACCAATGGTTCGCGGCTCAACGGCGCATTGTGCGAACCGGAACAGGAATATCGACTGCGACACGGTGATGAGCTAACGCTTGGACAACTGCGTCTGCAAGTCCTGTTCGCCGTCGTGCCCGTGACGGAGGCGAAGTTACAGTCTGCCGAAACCCCTACCCAGCCAGTCGCTATTCCGGCAGATGGCAAAGGACAGCATATTCTGGTCATCGAAGACGATAAGGATGTAGGTGTCGTCTTCCGCATGGCGCTGGAAAAAGCCGGATATGTGGTCACTGTCGTGGAAAACGTCACCAAGGCGCTTGCCATCGTCTTCCAGAAAATGCCCGACGCTATCGTCCTCGATTTGATGTTACCGGACATGAACGGGCTTGATCTGGTGCGGTACGTGCGCAAGCAGAACCAGCAGCGCCGCGTTCCTATGCTGGTGGTGTCAGGCGCAACCGGTGGCTTTCAGATGAATCAGGCGATGGAAGCTGGAGCCGACGCTTTTCTGGGGAAACCAGTTGCGGTAGACGAGCTTGTCAAAGCGGTGAGTTCCGCCGTAAAAGTCTAAACCAACGGGGCGAAATCGCCGCGCACTTCCATAATTATTTATTTCGCCCCAAGAAATCTTTCCTTCCCTCGAAGTATTCTCCGACTCTACAGTCGAAGGTTAAGATTCGTCATTTCCGAAGTCTTTTGAACCTCACTGACACGATTTCCCTTGACTCCGTTGGTCGGTAATGATAGTATTCTCAAACGCATGTACGGTACACAACCTCAAGGTGAGGCAATGGCGTGCCGAACTGAGCGAAGGTGGCGAAAGCATTCCGCATGGCGGTACAGCTCGTCACGGGTCAGATGCATATAAGGCGTTCTTTAAGTACGCCTTTTTGCGTGCCTGTAGCAGGCTAGAATTTTGGAGTTATTTATGCCAACCATCAATCAGTTGGTACGTAAAGGTCGGAAGGCGAAGAAGAGTAAAAGCAAAGCCCCTGCTTTGCAGTACACCCTCAACGTCTACGATCAAAGACGTACTCGTAGCAAGAGGGGATCGCCTCAAAAGCGTGGCGTTTGCACCGTCGTCAAGACGATGACGCCCAAGAAACCGAATTCGGCTTTACGCAAGGTGGCTCGCGTTCGCCTCTCGAACCAGATCGAGGTGACCGCTTACATCCCCGGCGAAGGACACAGCCTTCAGGAACACAGCGTCGTACTGGTGCGTGGGGGACGTGTGAAAGACCTGCCCGGCGTTCGCTATCACATCGTGCGTGGCACACTGGATACCGATGGCGTGAAAAATCGGGAACAGGGGCGCAGCAAGTACGGCACCAAGCGTCCGAAACCCGGCGCAGCAAAGTAATAAGGGATATTAGAGGATGCCAAGACGAAAGAGTCCTCCGAAGCGGGTGACACCGCCGGACAATAAGTACAACAATCTTTATGTTGCCATGCTGGTTAATCGCATGATGTATGGTGGCAAGAAGAGTCTGGCACAGCGCCTTATGTACGATGCGCTGGACATCATTGAAGAGCGTGCCAAGCGCAACCCGATTGAAGTCATGGAACAGGCGCTGCGCAACGTGCAACCTGCCATCGAAGTCAAGCCGATGCGAGTTGGCGGTGCAACCTATCAGGTTCCGGTAGAAGTGGCGCACGAGCGTGGCATCACGCTGGCAATGCGATGGATTCTTGAGAATGCACGTGCTCGCGGTGGTCGCAACATGTCGGAAAAGCTGGCGAATGAACTGATGGACGCTGCAAATGGTCAGGGTGCGTCGGTCAAGAAGAAAGACGACACGCACCGCATGGCTGAAGCGAACCGGGCTTTCGCTCATTTCCGTTAGTAAATCGTAACTGGGACAAAGTCCCAATAGAGAGCAAATGGCAAAGAAGACAGAAACAGTCCTCGATCTAACTAAGGTGCGAAACATCGGCATCATCGCACATATTGATGCCGGAAAGACCACCACAACCGAGCGCGTGTTGTACTACACGGGCATGGTTCACCGGATCGGTGAGGTACATGAAGGCGCGGCAACAACAGACTACATGCCGCAAGAACGTGAACGAGGTATCACCATCACCGCAGCGTCGGTCACGGCGGCGTGGAAGGGGCATCAGATCAATATCATTGACACGCCCGGTCACGTCGATTTCACCGCCGAAGTGCAGCGCAGTTTGCGCGTGTTGGACGGCGGCATCGTCGTCTTCGACGGCGTGGCAGGTGTCGAGCCTCAGTCGGAAACAGTTTGGCGTCAGGCAAATCAATATGGTGTGCCGCGCATCTGTTTTGTAAACAAGATGGACCGCACCGGCGCGAACTTCCAGCGCTGCGTGGACATGATTGTGGATCGCCTCAATGGTAATCCGGTTCCCCTTCAGTTCCCATACGGTGAAGGCGCTGATTTCGGCGGCATCATCGACCTGATCAAGATGGAACTCGTCACCTATGGCGACGACATGGGAACCGCGATTGAGCGTCATCCCATCCCGGAGAGCTACCGCGAACAGGCGGAAACTCGTCGTGCCGAAATGATCGAAAAGATCGTTGAGAACGACGATTACCTCACTGAGAAGTATCTCATGGGTGAGGAAATTACCGAAGATGAACTGCTGGCTGCGCTGCGTGCAGCAACCATTGCCAGCAAGGTACATCCTGTGTTGTGCGGATCGGCGTTGAAGAACAAGGGCGTCCAGTTGATGCTGGACAAGGTTGTAGAACTCCTGCCCTCTCCGCTCGACATCCCGCCCGTTCGTGGACATCATCCGAAAACTGAGGCAGAACTCGAACGTGCTGCATCCGATGATGAGCCACTGTGTGCATTGGTGTACAAAATCATCACCGATCCTTACGTAGGTCGTCTTGCATTCTTCCGCGTCTATTCGGGCGTGGTCAAAGCAGGCACTATGGTGCTCAACGGCACAAAAGGGGATCGTGAGCGCATTGGACGTATCGTGCGTTTGTTCGCGGATCGCCGTGAAGATGTTGAAGAAGTTCATGCAGGCGACATCGCCGCTGTACTGGCACTCAAGAACACCTTCACAGGTGACACCCTGTGTGATCCCGATAATCCTATCGTATTGGAGCGCATTTCCTTCCCTGAGCCTGTGATCGAAGTCGCCATCGAACCGAATACCAAAGGCGATCAGGACAAGATGGGCGAGGCGCTGCGTCGTCTGGCTGAAGAAGACCCGACCTTCAAAGTCGAGGTTGACGACAAGCTCGGACAGACCAAGATTCGCGGCATGGGCGAGCTGCACCTCGAAGTGTTGGTTGACCGTATGATGCGCGAGTTCGGCGTTCAGGCGACTGTCGGACGCCCGCGCGTGGCATACCGCGAGACCATCACCCGCAACGTGCAGCGCGATACCACCTTCAAACGTCAGTCAGGCGGCAAGGGTCAATATGCCCGTGTGGTCATCGAAGCCGAGCCGCTACCTGAAGAAGAAGAAGCGCTTGCGAAGGACGGCGTGCTGTTCATTGATGAAATTCGCGGTGGCTCAATCCCCCGTGAGTTCATTCGCCCGACGGAAAACGGCATCCGGGAAGCGCTTCAGGGTGGTGTCCTTGCGGGTTATCCTGTGGTTGGCGTCAAAGTCCGTCTGGTCGATGGCGCGTTCCACGAAGTGGACTCCAGCGAAATGGCGTTCAAGATCGCGGGTTCAATGGCGATCAAGGAAGCGGTACAGGCAGCAAAGCCTGTGCTGCTGGAGCCAACCATGAAAGTCGAAGTGGTCGTTCCCGACGAATTCACGGGGACGATTGTAGGCGACCTGTCCGCCCGTCGTGGCATCATCAGTGGGATGGAGCCGCGCGGCGCAGGCACAACTTCTGTGCGGGCGAACGTCCCTCTGGGTGAAATGTTTGGCTACGCGACAGCACTGCGCAACATGACACAGGGACGTGGCGTCTTCACAATGGAATTCGAGAAGTACAGCGTTGCGCCGAATAACATCGCCGAAGAAGTCATCAAGGGCGGCGCATAACGGAGTAGGTCCCGGACCATCGCGGGCATCATGCTCGCGGCGTGTGAAACCAATGGGATAGTAGAGAAAGCTCAAGCGAGGAACAAGGTAATGGGTAAAGAAAAATTTTCGCGCAGCAAGCCTCACGTCAATATCGGCACGATTGGTCACGTAGACCATGGTAAAACGACCCTGACGGCTGCTATCACGAAAGTGCTGGCGCTGAGAGGGAAAGCAGAGCGCATGGCGTATGCGGACATCGATAACGCGCCGGAGGAAAAAGCGCGTGGTATCACGATCAACATCCGCCACGTGGAATATGAGACCGAAGTTCGCCATTACGCGCATGTCGATTGCCCGGGCCACGCCGACTACGTGAAGAACATGATCACGGGTGCGGCGCAGATGGACGGCGCGATTCTGGTTGTGAGCGCCCCGGATGGTCCGATGCCGCAGACCCGCGAGCACGTGCTTCTGGCTCGTCAGGTAGAAGTTCCGGCGATGGTGGTCTTCCTGAACAAGGTTGACCAGCTTGACGACCCGGAACTGCTCGAACTGGTTGAACTGGAACTGCGTGAACTGCTGGCTGGCTACGGCTTCTCCGAGGAGACCCCCATCGTGCGTGGGTCGGCTCTCGCAGCCAATGAGTCGGACAGCAACGACATCAACGCGCCGGAATACCAGCCGATCCTGGAACTGATGGATGCAGTGGACAACTGGATTCCGACCCCGGTTCGTGACAAGGACAAGCCGTTCCTGATGCCAGTCGAGGACGTGTTCTCGATCAAGGGTCGTGGTACGGTGGTGACTGGTCGTGTCGAGCGCGGCACTCTGAAGAAGGGTGACGAAATCGAGATCATCGGTCTGCGTGACGAAACCATCAAGACCGTCGTCACGGGCATCGAGATGTTCCACAAGGAACTGGATGCGGCGGAAGCAGGCGACAACGCCGGTATTCTGCTGCGCGGCACCACTCGTGAAGAAGTTGAGCGCGGTATGGTGTTGGCGAAACCCAACAGCATCACCCCGCACAAGCGCTTCCTGAGCGAAGTGTACGTGCTCAAGCGTGAAGAAGGTGGTCGCCACAAGGCATTCTTCACTGGCTACCGCCCACAGTTCTACATCCGCACGATGGACGTGACCGGTACGGTGACGCTGCCGCAGGGCGTGGAAATGGTCATGCCCGGTGACAACGTAAACCTCGAAGTCGAACTGATCACACCCGTCGCGCTGGAAAAGGGTTCACGTTTCGCTATTCGCGAAGGCGGTCTGACCGTCGGCTCCGGTGTCATCACCGAAGTGCTCGGCTAAGACCGACAGAGAAAATAGAGCCGTAATCGAGATGCCGGAGGTGACGAACTTCCGGCATCTCTTACCCGGCAAAGTGTCGGGTCACGGTAAGGGACATATATGTTCAAAAACAAGATACGCATTCGTTTGAAGGCTTACGATCATCGGGTACTCGATCAATCCGCACAGCGGATCGTCGAGACGGCAGAGCGCACTGGTGCGCGTGTTGTAGGTCCTGTACCCCTCCCCACTCGCATCGAGCGGTTCACGGTGATGCGTTCGCCCTTCATCGACAAGGACTCGCAGGAGCACTTCGAGATCAGAACCCACAAGCGCCTGATCGATGTGCTGGATCCGGATAGCAAGACGATTGACACGTTGATGCGCCTGAATCTGCCAGCAGGCGTGGACATCGAAATCAAGATCTAGTGTATGCGGGCTGTGCCGCCCGCCGCTGCACGCAAGGCAAGAGGGGATAAAGCAGCCCCCTTGGAGGCAAACGAATGAAAGGCATAATCGGTAAAAAGGTCGGCATGACCCAGATATTTGACGAAAACGGGAACGTCGTTCCGGTTACGGTCATTCAGGCGGGTCCATGCTATGTTACCCAGATACGCACGGCGGAGAAGGACGGCTATACCGCAGTTCAGTTGGGCTTTGGGGAAACCAAGCCCCGCCGACTGACACAGGGACAGCTTGGTCATCTGCGCCGCAACAACCTACCCGCCCTCCGCTACCTGCGCGAGTTCCGCGTTCAGGGTGATGTGGATGTGACGGAAGGTTCTGAAGTGAAGGTCGATGTGTTCGCCACAGGCGAGCGCGTGGATGTGATTGGCAAGAGCAAGGGTCGCGGTTTCGCCGGTACGATTAAGCGTCACAACTTCCACCGGCAGCCGAAGACACACGGTCAGTCTGACCGCGAACGAGCACCCGGTTCGGTGGGTTCAACCACAACTCCCGGACGCACCTTCAAGGGACAGAAGATGGCGGGACGCATGGGGAACGCGCGTGTCACTGCCCAGAACCTTGAAGTTGTCGTGGTGGATGCCGAGCGCAATCTACTCGCAGTGAAGGGTTCTGTTCCCGGTGCCAATGGTGGCATCGTGGTCGTGAAACCCGCGCGTGTGCGACGGCGATAGGCGCGAGGAGGGATAGACCATGCAAGTTCCAGTGGTGGACATCAACGGCAAAGAAGTTCAGAAGATCGAACTCCCAGCCGATATTTTTGAGGTCGAAGTCAATACAGGTTTGATGCATCAGGCATACGTTCGCCAGATGGCAAACGCACGTCTGGGGACGCACAAGGTACAGCGTCGCAGCGAAGTTAGCCGCACGTCGAAGAAAATGTACCGCCAGAAACACACGGGTAACGCCCGTCACGGTTCGCGCGATGCAACCCAGTTCGTCGGCGGTGGTCGCCCGATGGGTCCACGTCCGCGTGATTACACACAGGACATGCCGAAGAAAATGCGTCGGGGCGCGATTCGCAGTGCGTTGTCTGCCCTCGCCCGGGATGGTCAGTTGATCTTCATCAACGAAATCACCTTGCCGGAGCCGAAGACAAAAGTAGCGAAACGCATTCTGGACACCGTCGCGGGTGATCACTCCAAGCTAGTGCTGATCACCGGCACTGAGGAAAGCGTAAAGCAAAGTGTCAACAACCTGCCCGATGCGAAAACGCTGAACACGCGCTACCTCAACATTCGCGATTTGCTGACCTATGACCGCGTGATCGTTCCATTGGCGGCATTGGACATCATCAAGCAAATCTGGGGACAGGAGCAGAAGTAATGGCTGAATTACATCTCTACGACATCATCATTCGTCCGGTTGTTACCGAGAAATCGAACATTCTGGCGGATGAACTGAATAAGTATGTCTTCGAGGTTGCTCCTGAAGCCAACAAGACGCAGATCAAGCAGGCTGTCGAAACCATCTTCGATAAGAAGGTGAAGAAGGTCAACACCTTGATCATGCCCGCCAAGCGGGGTCAGCGTGGGCGCAAAACCTATCTGCGCTCGAAGCAGTGGAAGAAAGCAATCGTCACGCTCGAAGCGGGCGAGAAGATTGAATTGTTCAACGTCTAACAGGGCAAAAGCAAATGCCAATCAAAGTCTATAAGCCCACCTCGGCGGGTCGCCGGGGGATGACCGGGCATACATTTGAAGAGATCACGAAGTCCAAACCGGAACGGTCTCTGACTGAAGCCCTACGTAAGAAGGCTGGTCGTAATCGCACCGGACGGATCACCGTTCGGCATCGCGGTGGCGGTCACAAGCGGCGCTATCGCATCATCGACTTCAAGCGCGACAAGTTCGACTGTACCGCCGAAGTGATCGCGATTGAGTACGACCCCAACCGTTCGGCGCGTATCGCCCTGCTTCAGTACGAAGATGGGGAAAAACGCTACATCATCGCGCCGCTCGGAGTGAAGGTCGGGGATCGTGTCGGCAACGGCGAACTTGGCGAACTCCGCCCCGGTAACGCGCTCTACATCCGTGACATTCCGGTTGGCACGCAGATTCATAACATCGAACTGCTGCCGGGTGAAGGCGGACAACTGGCACGAGCAGCGGGCGTTTCGGCGCAGCTTCTGGCGAAAGAAGGCGTTTACGCGCAGGTGCGTATGCCCAGCGGTGAAGTGCGTCTCATCCACGAACGCTGCATGGCAACCATCGGTCAGGTCGGCAATACCGATCACGGCAACATCAAGCTCGGTAAAGCGGGACGCAAGCGCTGGTTAGGTTGGCGTCCGACGGTGCGCGGTGTTGCGATGGACCCGGCAAGTCACCCGCATGGTGGTGGTGAAGGTCGTTCGGGTATCGGTATGCCCGGTCCCAAGACACCTTGGGGCAAGCCTGCCCTCGGCAAGCGCACCCGCCGGAACAAGCGTACTGACCGCTTCATCATCCGTCGTCGTTCTGCGGGTCGCGCATAGTAAGGTGAGGTAGAGAAATGTCGCGTTCATCGAAAAAGGGTCCGTTCGTTAGCCCGAAACTGCTCAAGAAAATTGAGAAGTTGAACACAGACAACAAGAAGGTGGTCATCCGTACTTGGAGCCGCGCGAGCACAGTCTTCCCGCAGATGGTGGGACACACCATCGCCGTCCATGATGGTCGGCGTCACGTTCCCATCTACATCACCGAGAACATGGTCGGGCACAAGCTGGGCGAGTTCGCGCCTACACGTACCTATCGTGGGCACCTTGTCGAGAAGAAGAAGAAATAGGAGCACGGAACATGGAAGTGCGTGCAAGGTCAAAATACGTGTCCATCAGTCCGCAAAAGCTCCGTCTGGTGTGTGATCAGGTTCGTGGGATGCCCGCGGACAAGGCGCTGGTGGTACTTCAGTTCATGCCGCAGAAGGGCGCGAGGTTCGTTCACAAAACCCTGTCCTCTGCCATTGCCAACGCGGTCAACAATTTCGATTTGACCCGCGAGGACTTGGTGCTGAAGACCATTTATGCGGATGGTGGTCCTATGCTCAAGCGTTATAAGGCGGGAGCGCGTGGTCGCTACAAACCACGCCTGCGTCGCACGTCGCACCTGACGGTGATTCTGTCGGACAATAAAGGGGAAGAATAAGCATGGGACGTAAAGTACACCCAGTTGGGTTCCGACTGAAGATCACCCGTGATTGGGATGCGCGTTGGTTTGCCACCGGCAACCGCTACGCAGAACTGCTGCAAGAGGATTTCGCCATTCGCCGCTACATCAAGAAAGAAGGCGAGAAGGCGGGCGTCTCTCGCGTCGAGATCGAACGCTATCCCAATCAGTTGCAGGTGACCATTCACACCGCCCGCCCCGGCATTCTCATTGGTCGTAAGGGCGACGCGGTGAAGAAGATGCGTCAGGGCTTGGAAGAACTGACTGGCAAGAAGGTCAAGGTCGAGGTCAACGAGATCGACAAGCCCGACACCGACGCCCTGCTCATTGCCGAAAACATCGCCGGACAGTTGGAGCGACGTATCGGTCACAGCCGCGCGATGAAACGTGCGGTCAGCCAAGCGATGCGGCAAGGTGCGCAGGGAATCAAGATCGAAGTCAGCGGGCGTCTGGCGGGCGCAGATATGGCACGCCGCGAATGGGTCAGCGAGGGACGTGTGCCCCGCAGCACCCTGCGAGCGAATATCGACTTTGCTCGCGCCGAGGCACTGACCACCTTTGGACGCATCGGCATTAAAGTCTGGGTTTACAAAGGCGAAGTGCTGCGCGACGAGCGCCAGAAGCCTTCCGGCGAGCCGAACAAAGAAGTTTACGTCAGCCCGTAAAGCCGCCGTGTTGAGGAGTTATCAATCATGTTAATGCCAAAGCGAGTGAAGTACCGCAAGCAGCAGCGCGGACGCATGACGGGCAAAGCCTATCGCGGCTCGACGGTTACTTTTGGCGAGTTCGGGTTGCAAGCATTGGAACCCGTATGGCTCACCAGTCGTCAAATCGAGGCGGCGCGGCGCACGATGGTACGCTACATCAAGCGCCGTGGAAAAGTGTGGATTCGCGTTTTCCCGGATAAACCCTACACCAAGCGTGCTGCTGAAACCCGTATGGGTAAAGGTAAGGGTCCGGTGGAATACTGGGTGGCAGTGATCAAGCCGGGGCGTATACTGTTCGAAATGGGCGGCATCCCCGAAGAAGAGGCGCGTGAGGCACTTCGTCTTGCTGCGCACAAACTGCCCATCAAGACCAAGTTCGTCAAGCGCATCGACCCGATTTCTGGGCAGGAGCTTGTCTGATGGACGTTCGTGATATTCGCAAATTAAGCGACGAAAAGCTCTACGATCAGTTGGAAGACTCGAAAGAGGCGCTTTTTAACCTGCGTTTCCAGAAAGCGTTTGGGCAGTTGGAAGATAGCAACGCTATCCGCCGTGCCAGACGCGACGTAGCGCGGGTGCTGACGGTCATCCGTGAGCGTCAGCTTCAGGCGCAAAAGGAAGGTAACAATGGCTAACAAGCGTCGTCGGCTGGTCGGACGGGTTGTCAGCGACAAAATGCAGAAAACGGTGGTGGTCGCCATCGAGCGCCGCAAAATGCACCCGATCTACAAGAAAGTCGTGAAGACAACCAAGAAAGTGATGGCACACGACGAGAGCGACAACATCAAGATTGGTGCGCTCGTCCGTGTGGTGGAAAGCAAGCCTCTCAGCCGCCACAAGCGCTGGGTGGTCGAAGAAGTGCTCTCAGAAACGGGCAGAGAAGTTCTTGGAGCGCTGCCCGATGAGCAGGAAGTGGTCGGCACCCCCGAAACCGAACCTGAGGTTGCGGGCGAAGGCAGCGAAGAGGTGGAATCATGATCCAGAATGAATCCCGCCTCAAAGTAGCCGATAACACCGGTGCTCAGGAATTACTGGTGATCCGGGTGCTGGGCGGTTCGTTCCGGCGCTACGGAAGCATCGGTGACATCGTGGTTGCGACGGTGAAATCCGCCGCGCCGCAGGGTAGCGTGAAGAAAAGCGATGTGGTGAAAGCAGTGATCGTTCGCGTCGCGAAGGAATACCGGCGGCAGGATGGCTCTTACATCCGGTTCGATGATAACGCCGCCGTGATCCTCAGCGACGACTTGCAAAACCCGCGTGGAACCCGTGTCTTTGGACCTGTCGCACGCGAGCTGCGTGACAAAGGTTTCCTGAAGATCGTATCGCTCGCGCCGGAAACACTATAGCGAGTGGAGTGAATAAAGATGCAGAGGATTAAGAAAGGCGACACGGTTGAAGTGATCGCCGGAAAAGACCTCGGGGAGCGCGGTGAAGTGCTGGAAGTTCGCCCCAAGGAAGACCGTGTGGTCGTGCAAGGGGTGAACATTCTCAAGCGTCACCGCAAGGCTCGTCAGGCGGGCAACCGTCAGGTTCCGGCACAGATTGTCGAATTCGAGGGACCCATTCACCTGTCGAACGTGATGGTGGTCTGCCCTTCGTGTGGTAAACGGGTGCGCGTCGGTTTCCGAATGCGCGAGGATGGCAAGACGCGCTTCTGCAAGAAGTGCAATGCCGATTTGGATTAGAGCGATGACGACAAAATACGCAATTCAACAACGCTATCAGGAGCAGGTCGTCCCTGCCCTCATGGAAGAGTTCAACTTCAAGAACGTGATGCAGGTGCCACGCATCCAGAAGGTCGTCATCAACATTGGCGTTGGCGAAGCTATCGACAACCCTCGCGCCCTCGATGGCGCGGTGACTGACCTGCGGACGATCACCGGGCAGCAGCCCGTGATCACGCGGGCGAAGAAAAGCGTCGCCAACTTCAAGCTGCGTGAGGGACGCCCTATCGGTGTGAAAGTTACTCTGCGTGGCGCACGTATGTGGGCGATGCTGGATCGTCTGATGAATCTGGCACTGCCCCGTATCCGTGACTTCCGTGGTGTTTCACCGGATACCTTCGATGGTCGTGGCAACTACACCATCGGTCTGCGCGAGCAGTTGGTTTTTCCGGAAATTCAGTACGACAAGATCGACAAAGTGCGTGGCATGGAGATCACCATCGTCACCACTGCCAGAAACGATGAGGAGGGTCGTCGTCTTCTGCGCCTGCTGGGGATGCCCTTCAGAGAAAGATAAAGGTGATCTATGGCGAAAAGGTCAATTACGGCTCGTGAAGGACGCCGGAAATACAAAGTGCGCGTTCGCAACCGCTGTCAGTATGTCGATCCCAATTCGGGCAAGATTTGTGGACGACCACGCGGTTACATTCGCCGCTTCGCGCTCTGCCGTATTCACTTCCGTGAACTGGCGCTGAAGGGGCAAATTCCCGGCGTGGTGAAGTCGAGCTGGTGAGAAAGAGGCACGAATCATTATGATGAGCGATCCTATCGCAGACATGCTGACACGCATTCGCAATGCGCTAATGGCGGGCAAAAGCACGGTCGATGTTCCATCCTCGAAAATCAAGGCGGAAATCGCCCGCATTCTGAAAGAAGAGGGCTACATCGAGGATTACACCATCGTCGAGCAGAAGCCCTATCCAGTGATTTCGATCACACTGAAATATCACGGTGCGCGGCGCAATCGCAAGCCCGTGATCACCAACATCCAGCGCATCAGCAAGCCGGGTCGCCGGGTCTATCGTGGGCGAACCGACCTTCCGCGCGTGATGAGCGGCATCGGCATTGCAATTGTCACCACGCCAAAAGGTGTGATGACGGCACAGCAAGCCCGCCGCGAGCGCGTGGGCGGTGAAGTGCTGTGCTATGTGTGGTAAGGAAGGGTAACGGATATGTCACGTATTGGTAAAAAGCCCATTCCCATCCCAGACAAGGTCTCGGTGAACATTGATGGACAGAATATCACCGTCAAGGGACCGAAGGGCGAACTGAGTTTAAGCATTCACCCGGACATGAAAGTCACGCAGGAAGATGGCAATCTGGTCGTGACTCGTCCAAGCGACGAACGACAGCACCGGGCACTACACGGTCTTACACGGGCGCTGGTTGCCAATATGGTGGCAGGTGTCTCCGAAGGCTTCCTACGAACGCTGATCGTGGACGGCGTTGGCTACAGCGGCGAAATTCGCGGCAAAGACCTTGTGATGCGGCTCGGCTATTCACACGAAATTGTGGTGAGTCCGCCGGAAAACATCTCGTTCGAGGTCGAAGGGCGTAACCCCACCACCGTGCGCGTGATCGGCATCGACAAGCAGGTGGTTGGACAGGTTGCAGCGAACATCCGTAAGCTGCGTCCGCCGGAACCTTATCTGGGCAAGGGCGTGCGCTACGCCGACGAAGTGATTCGCCGCAAAGCCGGTAAGACAGGTAAGTGAGGTCTTAAATGTCGAAGCAGTTTGAAAAGAAACGTCAGGGACGTTATGCTCGCCACAAGCGAGTACGAGGTCGTGTGGTGGGGACATCGGAACGCCCACGTCTCAACGTTTTCCGCAGTCTGACCAACATCTATGCACAGGTCATTGATGATCAGCAGGGTCACACCCTTGTATCCGCCTCGACCCTCGACAAAGAGATCGCCGAGCAGGTAAAGGGCAAGACGAAATCGGAAGCCGCGAAAATCGTCGGTCAGGTGATCGCGCAGCGTGCAAAAGAGGCTGGACTCAGCAAGGTCGTATTTGACCGGGGCGGTTACAAGTATCATGGTCGTGTCGCAGCGCTTGCTGAAGGCGCACGCGAAGGCGGCTTAGAATTCTAAGGCGAAGGGTGTACGCATGAAAAGCAAACAACAACGCGAAGAACGCGCACCGCGTGAAGGACGTGAACCACGCGAGCGTGAAGAACGCGAGGAACTTGACGAGCGCGTTATCGACATCAAGCGCGTCGCCAAGGTGATCAAGGGTGGTCGCCGCTTCGCCTTCCGTACCGTGGTAGTGGTTGGCGATGGTAATGGACGTGTCGGCGTTGGCATTGGCAAGGCGCGTGGCGTCCCCGACAGCATCCGTAAAGGGACAGATCGGGCGCGTCGCCAGATGAAGCGCATCAATCTTGCAGGCACAACCATTCCCCATCCGGTGGTCGCGCGTTTCGGTGGAGCGCAGGTGTTGCTCAAGCCTGCTTCACCGGGTACGGGCGTTATCGCAGGCGGTGGTGTCCGTGCGGTGCTCGAAGCAGCAGGCGTCCGCGACATCCTGACCAAGAGTCAGGGCAGCCCGAACCTGCTCAACGTGGCGATGGCAACCCTCACCGCGCTTGAACAACTGCGCAGCGCCGAAGAAATGGCGGCGATGCGTGGCAAGCCTGTGGATGAAGTGCGCCCCTTCTGGGAGCGTAAGCCAAAAACAGAGGTGATCAGTGACTAAGAAGAAAGAAAAACAGAAGCTCGTGCGCGTGACACTGGTCAAAAGCCCGATTGGTTACGAGAAGAGTCAGGGCGATACCGTTCGCGCGTTGGGGCTGCGGAAAATGAACGCCACTGTAGAGTTGCCCGATAATTCGACAGTGCGCGGACAGATCAACAAAGTCCGCCATCTGCTGAAAGTCGAAGAGGTCTAGATGAAACTGCACGATCTGCACCCGGACCCCGGGTCGAAAAAGAAGAAGACGCGCGTGGGGCGCGGTATCGCGGCTGGCAAGGGTAAAACCGCTGGACGTGGTACCAAAGGTGCCGGAGCGCGTGGTCGAAGCGCCCGAAAAGGACCGTATTTCGAAGGCGGTCAGCTACCATTAGTGCGCCGTCTGCCTTTCAAGCGCGGTTTCACCAACATCTTCCGCATCGAATATCAGGAAGTCAAGGTATCCGAGCTTGATGTGTTCGATAACGGCGCGACGGTAACGCCTGTGGAACTGGCAGAGCGTCGGTTGATCCGCGATGCCGACAAGCCAGTCGTCGTGCTCGGCAACGGCGACCTGAGCAAGAAAGTCACGGTGAGCGCCCATCGCTTCACCAAGACTGCGCAGGAGAAGATCACGGCAGCAGGCGGCAGCGTCGAAGTGCTTGAGTTGAAGGTCAAGGGCGCACGCGCTACGGTCAAGAAACTGCCAAAAGCAAAACTCGCCGAATTGTATGGCGAAGAATAAAATCTCATCCAATCAGTGCGAGGTGACTCCAGAGCAGCAGTTCTGGAATTGAAAGGTCTGGTAGCGTAAAATTGCCAGACTGAAGTCCCTCGCCTGTTCGTCTTTTCTGAGAACGTTTAGGAGTTATCGGTATGATTGAGGCGCTTCGCAACGCTTTCCGCCTCCCCGATTTACGCAACAAAATCCTGATCACGGGGCTGATTCTGGTCGTGTACCAGTTTGCCGCCCACGTTCCGGTGGTTGGTGTGGATCGCTCGGCGCTGCGTGCTTTGATTGAGGGACAATCGGGCGGCTTGATCGGGGTACTGAACCTGCTTTCGGGTGGTGCGCTGCAAAACTTCAGTGTCATCGCTAACGGTGTTTACCCCTACATCACGGCTTCGATTATCCTTCAGGTGTTAATTCCGGTCATTCCCCGTCTGGAGCAACTGAGTAAGGAACCGGGCGGACGCGAAAAGATCGAGACCTACACGTATTATCTGGCGATACCGATGAGCATTTTGCAGGTCATCAGTCAGATTCAAATTTTCAATGCCATCGGTGGGCAGCCGATTATTCCCGGCTTCGGTTCCGACATTTTGCTGACCATCACGGTTATCGTCACGATGACTGCCGGAACCATGTTCGCCATCTGGCTCGGTAATCTGATTACCGAACAGGGTATTGGCAACGGTCTCTCCATCATCATTTTCTCCGGTATTGTCGCCAGTGCGCCTCAAAATCTGGCGCAGCTTCTGGGTGGTTCGACGCAACCGCTATTCAATCTGGCGGCATTTATCGTCATCACCGTCGTCAGCATAGTCATCATCATCTTCATTCAGGAAGGTGTGCGCCGAATTCCTGTTCAATACGGCAAGCGTGTACGCGGGCGCAAACAGTATGGCGGCGCAAGCACACACATCCCCCTGAAAGTGAATTCGGTGGGCATGATCCCGCTGATTTTCGCGCAGTCGATCATCACCTTCCCGGCGCTGCTCGTCAACTTGTTCCCGGCGGGTCCGGTACGTGATTCCATCAACAACACGTTCGGCTCGCAGCAAGGCTTGTTTTACTGGCTCACGTTCTTCCTGCTGGTGGTCGGCTTCACGTTCATTTACTCCGACATCATGGTCGGCAACCAGAACTTAGCTGAGAATTTGCAGCGGAATGGAGGCTTCATTCCCGGCATCCGTCCCGGCAAGCGCACGCAGGAATACATCACAAAAGTAACCCGCCGCGTCACGCTGGTAGGCGCATTGTTCCTCGGCGCGATTGCCGTTGTCCCCGGCGTCATGGATTTCATCAACCGGCTTCTCTTCCCGAACGAAGTGGTCACAGGCACAGCAGGCAATCCTGCGCTTGTACTTTCGGGTTCCGGCTTGATCATCGTCGTCGGTGTGGTACTGGATACCATGCGTCAGCTTGAGGCGCAGCTTGTCATGCGTAATTATGACCGTTTCATTCGTTAGGAACGGTGATGGTTTTGGATTTAAAAAGGCGGGACTGTCTGTAGTCTCGCCTTTCTATTCCAACTAGGGAGTGAAAAATGGGCTTATATATCATGCTGATGGGCGTGCAGGGAGCAGGAAAAGGCGAGCAGTCTAAATTCATTACGGAAACTTATGGCATTCCCCAGATTTCGACGGGCGATTTGTTCCGCGCGATGAAAACCCGTGAGGATGCGCTGGCGAAACGCATCCAGCAGATCATGGCGGAAGGCAAGCTCATCGACGACGACACCACCAATGAAGTCGTCAAAGAACGGCTCTCGCAACCCGACGCCGCCAATGGCGCTATCTTTGACGGTTATCCGCGCACACCCGCGCAGGCAGATTGGTTAGAGAGTTTCCTTGCCAGTAAAAACGAACGCCTTTCAACGGTGATCCTCTTAAATCTCGATCTCTATACTGCCTTCAAACGATCCTTCGGGCGTGTGAAATCGAAGACAACTGGAAAAACCTATAATATTTACTTCAATGACCAAGGCATCGACTGGGAATTCGTCGAACACCCTGACAAAGCCCTGTTCCCACCGCGCCTCAAAGCCGTAGACAAAGAGACTGGCGAAGAGTTGGAGCGCCGTCCCGACGATGCCAACGCTCACGCGATTATTAAGCGCATCGACATCTTTACCGAAACCACACAGCCCCTGATAGACTATTATGGTTCCAAGGGACTGCTCCAAACGGTTGACGCCAATCAGCCGATAGCAGCGGTCAGCGAAGCGATCAGGCAGCTAATCGAATCTGTACGAGAGAAGTGAGCAGGAAATAAAGGATGGTTGTCAAGCAGCAGCGAGCCGGGGTTCACATCAAAACACCCGACGAAATTGCTATCATGCGTGAGGCAGGACGCATTGTTGCCCGCACTCATCAGGCATTGCGTGAAGCAGTACGTCCGGGTGTGAGCACCGCAGAACTGGACAAAATCGCCGAAACCGTCATCCGCGATCATGGCGCAACGCCGGTCTTCCTCGGCTACCCGAAACCCAATGCGCCCAACTTTCCGGCGTCAATCACCGCGTCGATCAACAACGAACTGGTGCATGGTATCCCCAGCCCAACGCGCATTCTCAAAGAAGGCGACATCATCAGCCTCGACGTGGGCTGCACTTATCAGGGCTTCGTCGGCGATGCAGCATTCACGGTTGGCGTAGGCGAAATCAAACCATCAGTCCAGCGCTTGCTCGACATCACCGAACAAGCACTTTACGTCGGCATTCAAGCGTCCGTCATGCCCAACGAAACCCGCGATGTCTCGCTGGCAATTCAAAGCTTTATCGAACGACATGGCTACAGCGTGGTTCGTGAATATACCGGACACGGCGTCGGGCGAAACATGCACGAGGAACCGCAGGTTCCCAACTGGTGGCCCCGCAATGCCCGTCAGCAGGGTTGGGTCAGCTATCCGCTTCAGCCGGGCATGACCTACGCGATTGAGCCGATGGTCAACACCGGACTTCCCGACACCCGCGAGTTGGAGGACAAGTGGACGGTAGTCACACGGGACGGTTCACTGTGCGCTCATTTTGAGCACACTATCGCCATCACCGAAGGCGAACCGATTATCCTGACACTGCCTTAGAAGCCATTTGAAAAGGTGAGCAATGCAGTAAACTGGAAGGATGAAACCTAAAAAACGCTATTCCAGTGACCTGACCGATAAGGAGTGGGCAATTCTTGAACCGCTGATCCCACCCGCCAAACGCGGAGGGAGACCGCGAACGGCAAACATGCGCGAAGTGCTCAATGGGATATTTTATGTGCTGAAGACCGGTTGCCAATGGGAAAACCTGCCCAAAGACTTGCCGCCCAGTGGCACGGTGTTTTACTACTTCAACCGCTGGCGCAAAGAGAAAGTCTGGCAGCGGATGAACGCCGCCTTACGGGAGCGGGTGCGTCTGGAAGCCGGACGGGAAGCGACCCCCAGTGCTGGAAGCATGGACAGCCAATCGGTCAAGACTACCGAAAAAGGGGCTGTCGAGGCTACGATGGTGGCAAGAAAGTGAAGGGGCGCAAACGCCATCTGTTGGTCGATACGCTGGGGTTGGTGCTGAAAGTGCTGGTGACCGAAGCCGACGTCACGGATCGAGACGGGGGACGCTGGCTGCTGACCAGTCTGAATGGACGCTTTCCCCAGCTACGCAAGGTCTGGGTCGATGGCAACTATAGTGGGGCGGACTATCACCAGGACCTCCAAGACCAAACCGGGATTGATGTGGAAGTGGTGGAACGGGAACCGGGACAAGTTGGGTTCAAACTCCTGCCCCATCGCTGGGTGGTGGAACGCACCTTCAGTTGGTTCGGCAACTATCGACGTTTGAGCAAGGATTACGAATATTGGGTTTACAACGCCGATGCCATGCTTTATGCCGCGATGGTTCATCTTATGACCCGCCGTTTAGCTCGTTCTTTGGTTTCCTGACCTTTTCAAATGGCTTCTAAATATTCACGTTTTGCCGAATAATAAACCTTTGATAAGCGAGGATTGTCTATCGGTGCATTTGTGCTATACTTTATGAGAGCATGGTAGTTCATGATCAATGACCCTGCGGCTCATGCGGGGTCTTTTTGTTGAGGAGT
>DATGQJ010000466.1:0-7273 GCA_035304265.1 Oceanobacillus sp. | reverse complement strand
CTGGCGATGTCTCATCTTATGCTTCGTCGCTTAACTCGTTAGCTTTTATTTAACAAACACGCTCTCAGAGGTTGCTTACTCATCACCCGTCTCTGCTGTCGCCGGATCGATGGGAATAAGCTTCATGCTTTGATCGCGCAGCACATCGGGAGAAGGATTAAGCAGGATAGGGAACTCCCAGCTTTCGGCAGTCGCGCGGCTGAATTTGCCCATCTTGTTCACGTCGCGGATCGTTCCTGCCATCACCGCCGCCTGCATGAACGAAACCGCGTTGGGCAGGCTGCTGAATGCCAGCACCGCGCCCTGCGGAACGGCAACCGCTTCCCATGTCAATTTGTCATCGGGACGAAGTGCCCACACAGGCTTGTTGGGCGTCTGGCGAATCAAGAGATGAAGATAGCGACCTTTGAAGTGATGTAGATCGTTGGCGGCGCGGTCACGTTCCGCTACCAGATTGACCCGCGCGATAGTGTCCGCCGTTGTGTGGGGTTTCTCGCCGCGCATCAACACGCCACCCAGCGCCAGATGCGCGGCTTCGACCAGAATGCGGGTGTAGCCCGCGTTTTCCAGCGTCTGTACGTGTGTGCCTTGCGGTTCGCCCTGCGGATCGACCACAATCAGCCGCCCACCGGGGCGCAGCGCGTTCAGCGCTTCTCCAAGTGGTAGTTGCTCCAGAGTGCGGTCATAGGCTGCAACAGCATCGACGCTGTTTGCCTGCAAATCCCACATTTCGCCGGAAACAGGCAGGATGTCGAGATCGGCGCGAAGTTCACGCAGCACGTCACCCACCGCGCCGTTCACATCTGCCAGTCGCAGGGTCGAGGCGCTAGGCGGCAGATGCTTCGCCAGCGCCTCGATGAATGGGCGCGGCGTCACCATGTCGGTCAAGGCGGTTACTTCCGTTCCAGTGCCTCGTCCACTTCGGCGATCAATTGCAGCACTTCATCGAACTCTTCTTTGTAGAAGTGCAGCGTCACCGGTCCCAGTTCGAGGTGATACACGTCCTCACCATCTGGTTCGTGGGAAACCCACGCGACGTAGTTTTCCGTCTCCGCAAGGGTTTCAACCTGAACGTCACCGCCATTGTCCGTCATGCTCTTACTCCTCTCAGGTAAATGATAGCTATTTTACCACTCGCTTGCGATTGAACAGCCCGTCAATCTTCTTCCTCCGGCGTGGATGGAAAAACCTGCTGATCGGTCACTTTGCCGTAGATATAATGCCCTAGCAAGCGTCCGCTGGCAATAACCGGCGCGGCGAGAATTACGCCAAGCGCCCCGGCGAGGCTCGCACCCGCCAGCACGCCGATGATCACGACCACCGGATGCAGATTCAGGCTGCCGCCCATAATGCGCGGGACAACCACAATCGCCTCGATATTCTGAATCACCGTCCAGACGACAATCACGACCAAGGCGAAGGTTGGACCTTCAAGAAAGGGCAGCGTGGAACTCTGCGAAACCAGCGCTAGCAGCGCCGCCGGAATCAGCGCCAGCAGCGGTCCCAGATTGGGCACAAATTCGAGCAGACCGGAGATCAAGCCCAACACAAGCGGATTGGGCACTCCCAGAACCGACGCCGCGATAAACACCAGCACGCCGATGAACAGGCACAAAATCAACTGCCCACGCAAATAGGCATCCCACACCTGCCCAAGTTCGTAGAACAGGCGGCGCACGTCATTGCGATAGCTCTCTGAAGTGAAGTCAATCACCGCGTCGTAAAAGCGCCTGCCATCCCGCAGTAGATAGAACATCAGGGTGATGAGGAACAGCAGATTAATGATGGTGCGAAATGCCGAACCGACAATGCTAAAGGCGGGTCCGGTCAACGAACCCAGAAAGGACTGCACCGCCCCCGCCAGATCGACGTTTTGCAGCGGTTGTCCATTGGCATCTGTGCCGAAGAACTGGTTGATCTGTTCCAACGGCACGAATTCCTGACCGGAAATCACAATCGGCTGAATCAGCGCCTGCCGTATGGATTCCTGTGCTTCCTCCAATACGGCGGGGAGATTTTCGATAAACGCCTGCAACTGGCTAATCAGCGGCGGAAAGATGACCAGCAGCGCGACACCGAACAACACCAGCACACATAAGAAGGTGAGCAAAATCGCCAGCCCACGCCTGCCGCCGAGCGTGCGTTCCAGCACGTTTGTCAGCGGATACAGCAGGTAGGACAGCACCAGCGCCACCACAAGGATCGGCAGCGCGTCCGCGACCTGCCACAGCAGAATGCCGCCAATTACGAGGCAGATCAGCACGACGATGCGTTTGGTTCGGGAACTCCACGGCGGGGACGTGATCGGCGGTGGTTGTGCAATGGTCATGGACAGGCGTCCTTTCAGGCGTGTCACATACATTTCATTCTACGTGAATAAACCCCTGATGTCGATTTCGGTACGGACGCAAGGCGGTAAGATCGACAATCCCCCTAAAAAGTAGGGGGCGACTCGCGAGTCGCCCCCTACAGGACTTATCCTAACGTAAGTTATGGATAATGTCGCCGCATTCACCTCACCCCCGTCTCGCTTCGCTCGACTCCCTCTCCACGAAGTGGAGAGGAGGTTGGGGGGTGAGGTTACTTGAACTCAAAATCCTTAACCATAACTGACGTTATTATTTCTATCAGACAGCCTTAACGTCTGCCGCCGTCGCGGTTTCCGCCGCCGTAGCCGCGTCCGCCGCCACCACCACGACGATCACCGCCGCCGCGACGGTCTCCACCGCCGCCACCAGTCGGACGGCGATCCCGCGAACGCGCTTCCTCAGCCGTCCAGCCTTCGAGCACCGCCTGACGGCTCAAACGCACCTTGCCGTCCGGTGAAACGTCCGTAACCATGACCATCAGTTCATCGCCAATCGCCACTTCCTGTTCAATCGATTCGACACGATGATCGGAAAGCTGCGAGATATGCACCAAGCCATCCTTGCCGGGCATGAATTCCACGAACACACCATAAGGCTCGATACGGGTGACGCGCCCGGTATAGATGCGCCCGACTTCGGCTTCTTCGGTCATCCCGCGAATTTCATCCATCGCGCGGGAAACCGCCGCGCCGTCGTTTCCGGCGATAAAGACCGTGCCGTCTTCCTGAATATCGATCTTCACACCGGTGCGATCCTGAATGCCGCGCACGTTCTTGCCGCCGGGTCCAATCACCGCGCCGATCTTCTCCGGATTGATCTTGATTGTCTCCATACGCGGCGCGAATTCACTCAGGTGTTGACGCGGCTTGTCGATGACCGACTGAATCAGGTCGAGGATAATCAGACGAGCGTCACGTGCCTGTGCCAGCGCCCGTCGCATAACGTCCTCGTCCACGCCCTTGATCTTGATGTCCATCTGAAGCGCGGTGATACCGTTGACCGTTCCGGCGACCTTGAAGTCCATGTCGCCCATGTGGTCTTCAAGCCCCTGAATGTCGGTGAGGACGGCAACGCGATCCCCTTCTTTGATCAAGCCCATGGCAATACCCGCCACCGGACGCTTGATCGGCACGCCCGCGTCCATCAGGGCAAGGGTGCTGCCGCAAACGCTCGCCATCGACGTGCTGCCGTTAGAACTCAAGACTTCGCTGACGAGGCGAATGGTGTAGGGGAACTGTTCTTCATCGGGGATCATCGCCCGCAGCGCCGCTTCCGCCAATGCGCCGTGACCGATTTCGCGGCGGCGCGGTCCACGCAGCGGGTAGACTTCGCCGGTGCTGAAGGGCGGGAAATTGTAGTGATGCAGGTAGCGTTTGTTCTCTTCCGGGCTGACAGTCTCGATTTCCTGCGCATCGCGCGGCGTACCGAGCGTCGCCACCGTGAGCACCTGCGTTTGCCCGCGCTTGAACAAGCCAGAGCCATGCACGCGCGGGATCACGCCAACTTCTGCCGACAGCGGACGAATGGTGGTGTAATCGCGCCCATCAGGACGAACGCCATCCTCAAGTATACGGCGGCGCACTTCTTGATAGATCACTTCCTCGAACGCTGATTTCACACGGTTGAGGTTGATCAACTGCTCAGGGTCTTCGATGGACTTGTTGCGCTCGGTATATTCCGCTTCCAATTCGGTGCGGATCGCATCCAGCGCTTCATTACGTCCCTGCTTGTCGGTGGTCGCCACCATGATTTCGCGCACACGATCACGGGTCTTGGCGGCGACTTCGTTCATCAATTCTTCGTTGGCTTCGGCGGCGATATAGGGCGATTTCTCTTTGCCGATCTCCGCCTGCATCCGATTTTGAAGCTCGATCACTGGCTGCATCGATTCATGCGCCAGCTTGAGCGCCCGCAGCATGGTCTCTTCATCGACTTCATTGGCGGCGCATTCGACCATGTTGATCGCGTCAGCGGTTCCCGCCACGCGCAGGTCGAGCGTGCTGTTTTCCATCTCAGGGATGGTGGGGTTGATCACCAGTTCGCCGTCGATCATGCCGATGCGCACGCCGCCGATGGGTCCGCCCCACGGGATGTCGGAGATCATGAGGGCAGTGCTGGCGGCGATGATGCCCAGCATGTCGGCGTGATGTTCCTGATCATGGGCAAACGACCAGAGAATGACCTGTACCTCGTTACGCATGTTCTCCGGGAACAGCGGACGCAGCGGGCGGTCTATCACGCGAGAAGTCAAAATCGCCTGTTCGGTGGGTCTGCCTTCACGCCGAAAATAACTGCCGGGGATGCGTCCGGCGGCATATAGTTTTTCTTCGTAATCCACGCTGAGGGGAAAGAAGTCTATACCTTCACGCACCGTCTTGCTCATCGTCGCAGTCGCGAAGATAACGGTTTGTCCTAACTGCACCGTGACCGCCGCGCCTGCTTGCTCGGCGAACCTGCCTGTTTCGATGATGATCTCATCGTTGCCGATACGGGTGGTGTAACGATGTACCGTACCGGTTCCATTAGTGTTGCTTGCTTCCATGGGTGTCCTCCATTGATATAAAAAGAAGACGCCCGGTAGCCAGAAACTGGAAAGTGCTGCTAAACCCCGTTTAGCCTCACGCTCCAATTCCTGCTCTACCGGGCATGTCTATCCTTAAGAGCCGTCGCACGGCTCGGTTCCTAGCATTTACTGTATGCTCGCTCACAAGAGGCGTACCACCTCTGTGTCCAAGCAAATCCCGAATTATCGGCGCAGTCCCAGCCGCTGCAATATCTCGCGGTAGCTTTCCGGATTGGTCTTGCTGAGATATTTCAGGTGGCGGCGGCGCTGCCCGACCAGTTTGAGCAATCCTCGTCGTGAACTCTGATCGTGGGAGTGCTGCTTCAGATGTTCGGTCAACTGCTGGATGCGCTGAGTCAGCAGCGCGATCTGCACTTCAGGTGAGCCAGTATCCCCTTCATGGCGGGCATACTGTCCGATAATTTCTATCTTTTCGTTCCGTGTAAGCGGCATGTCCGTCCTCGCTATGACACCAGATGTACCGGACAGTGGTACATCGGTCAGGTTAATAAAATTCATTATAGCAAAACACGTTGCGGACGCCAGTGCGGATGTTATGACGGTGGAAATATGCCGTCCCGAAAAATTTACGCATTTCGCCTAGATTTTACAATGTTGTGATGGCGATAAGAGTAAAATTAAGGCTGATCATTCTGTGGAAGCGAGGGTCTATGACTGGCAATGCACGTTGGCTGACACAAGACAGAACCGCAATTCTCATCGAGTTGGTTCCATCCGCAGGGTGGACGGACTTTCACGAAAGCATCCGCAAGGCACACGCGCTTGCTCGTGAAGTCAGGCATCCGGTGAGCATCATCATCGAACCATACGGAAAACTTCCGCAGGGGAATGCCCTCACCCAATTCCGCATGGCTTTCAGTAACCAACCGGAAAACCTCCATAAAGTTTTCATAATCGTACCGTCTGATCCGGGGTCGCGGGCGATGGTGTCATTCGTCAAACGGTTGAGCGCCATCATCCACGAAGTCTACCGTTCAAAAAGCGAGACGATCTTCGTAAATTCGATTGAAGAAGCCATCGAGCAAGTGTTGCAACCCGTACACGAATAGGCTTCCCCTTACTGAAAAACAAAATATTCGAGAACGATAGACTTTGGGACACGAATTTGGTTCGTGTCCTTTTTTCTTTACAGCGACATTCCTCCTATATTGAACCTGCCGCGCTCAAGGCTATAATCCCATATAGAGCCACGCCGAGAACCAACGAGCATGAATCAGTTAGATGCATATCAGGCGGCAACCCTCAGAACTGCCGCTAATCTGAAAACCATCGCAGCTTCGCCTCAGGTGGTGCAGTTATCTCGCCTCTCGCTGCCAGAGATTGAGGCGCTGACGCAGGAAATCGCGCGGGTTGTGCCTGCGGGGAACATTCCGGGGCTGATTCTGAGCGGTCTTGCTCGTCTGGAAAATCGTTTTGTCGCGCCGGTGGATCAACAGCGGCACCTCGCCCTGCTGTTTCGCGGCATCCGTAACAGTCTGGATATGGCGGTTTACAGTTCGATGTTCGCGGGTCCCGCCGCCGTGATTCTGGCGTATCAAAAGCTGCTGCGGCTTGCGGGAAAGGACATCGACGCGGCGTTCCCCGAAGGCACATGGCAGTATTATCTGGAGTATGCCCTTCGGCAAGACAGCGCCCGCCACGCCAGCGAAACCACCGGATTCCAGCAGCGACTCCGTGAAAGAGGGATAACGCTCAGCCATGCCGACACAATCGCCGCGTGGGTGATTGCCGCGCAGGTGATGATCTACAGCTATAAGCACCTGCTCGAAAATGAATGGCGCGAACGGGTTTACCTCAAACTGCTGGAAAAGCTGACGGCGGACGATAAAGGCGAATCCCCTTTTGCCGGGGCTTACCAGCAGTGGGAACAAGAGCGCCCTTACAGCCGCACCGAACACGACGATTACACGACCTACAGACGCGCAAAGTTTGATCGCTTTCTGGAAAAGCTGCTGGTGAACGTCCCCGCCTCTACCCGTGCCGCCTTTCAGAAAGCGGTACAGGAAGCCAACGCGACCAACCTTCCGACGTTCATCCGACAAATGCACATTCTGGCAAGGTTGGAACCGGGCGAATATCACGAACAGCGGATTCCCTACTCCATCGGGGAAGCGCATATCGCTGTGATCTACAAGGGGCACTATTACCTGATTCCCGTCGTTAGCCCAAACCGCGCCACGCTGATCGACGCACAGACCGTGCGCAGTCACATTGCGTCGCTGATGCGCTCCGCGCCATCGGCGTCAGGCAACGAGTTCGATCTCATGCTGGCGAACGCCAATCGTGAAGTACAGGCAAATCTGAGGAAAAGGGTCAGACC